>JAPJRE010000141.1 GCA_030824725.1 Sphingomonas sp. | reverse complement strand
CCTCCACCCCGCCGCTGCGCGGCGCGGTCCCCCTCCCCGAGCTTCGCCCGGGGAGGCATTGCGTTACTCCGCCCCGCCCGGCGTGCAGTGATAGACGAGCTTCTCGTTATAGGCCGGCGGCAGCGTCGCGCGCATCAGCTGCTGGACGCTGGCGAGGCTTGCGCGCTTGGCCTGATCGGCGGTGCACTGGGCGACCGGCACCACAGGCTTCACGTCGCGCACCTTCTGCATGTCGGCCGCCGAGAGGAAATAGCGGGTGTCGGTAAGCGTGCCGCTGTCCGGATCGAACTCACGCACCGTCACCGTCTGCTCGTCCGCGGGTGCCAGCACCCGCTGCCAGCGGCGGCCGGACTCCGCATATTGCGTGCCGCCGTCGAAGCAGCCGTCCGGCCCGACATTGAGCTGCACCGCCTGACCCGGCGAGACCGTGATGCGGCTGCGATCGGGCTGGAGCGTGCAGACCAGCGGGCCTTCCGCGGCATCGGCCGGCAGCTTGGCCTCGGCAGTCTGGTTGCCCTCGCCCGGCACGGCGATGCTCGCCTCGTCGAAGCTCGGCCGCAGCACGAACAGCGCGACCGCGCCGAGCAGCAGCGCCCCGCCGCCCACTGCGGCCCAGATGCCCGGCCGCTGCTGGTCGCGCGAGAGCAGCAGCCCCGCCGCGCCGAGTGCCAGCGCGCCGAACACCAGCAGCACCGCGGCGCCGGCCATGTAGGTCTCGCGCAAGGACTCGTTCGCTGCGCGCGCCTTGTCGATCGCCGCCTCTCGGGCGCGGGCGGCGGCGGATTCGGCCTGCGCATTCCGGTTGGCGATGTCCGCGCGGTCCTTCTCCTCGGCCGCCTTGTCGAGCGCGTTGCGCTGCTCGACGCTGATGCACGGCGCCGCGATCGAGACGAAGGGCTGCTTGGCCTGGGTGAGAAAGGCGGTCAGTTCCGGGTATGAAATGGCGAAGGCAAAGGTCGAATCGCCTTCCTCGCTGTTGGTGATCGCCGAGTTGACGCCGAGCACCCGCCCGCACGCATCGAGCAGCGGCCCGCCCGAATTGCCGCGGGCGATATTGGCGGTGTGGAGCAGCACCGAAATGCCTTCCAGCGTGCGCGTGCCGGCAAAGCCGCCCTGCGAGCGCACCGGCGATTGCGGGGTGATGAAATCCGCCGCCGAGCGCGCCGTGGCGATGTCGACATTGCCGGGATAGCCGAGCGCGATCAGCGTCTCGCCGTCGATCACCGCGCCGCTGGAGAGCGCGAGCGGCGGCAGCCTGGCGCCGCTGAACTCGATCAGCGCGAGGTCGCGCTTGGTGTCGATCGCGATCAGCTTGCCCTGGAACGACTTGCTGCCCTCGGAGGGTACCACGCCGATCACCACGTTGCCGGGATAGCGCGAGGCGAGCTCGACGACATGGGCGTTGGTGACGATGCGGTTGGGCGCGACCGCAAAGCCGCTGCCATGGCCGAAGCCGACCACCTCGTCATCGGCGACCGCAATGGTAACGATCCGCACCACGCCGCGCCCCGCCGCCGAGATGTCGTCGGCATGCGCCGGCGCGGCCCAGGCGAGCAGCATCGCCACCAGCATGATCACCTGCCGCATGTGCGGAAACACCCCGGTTCTAGCCATAGGCTGCGCTTTCGGCGAAAAGCGGCGGCGGTTCAAGCGGCCAGTCTAGACGAAGCTGTACGGGTCGACATCCACCGCCACCCGCACGCGCGGGCTCCAGCTCAGCCCGCCCAGCCAGTCGCGGAGCACGTCCTGCACGTCGAAGCTGCGCTTGGCGTGGACGAGCAGGCGGAATCGGTGCCGCCCGCGCAGCATCGCCAGCGGCGCAGGCGCGGGGCCGTAGACGTGCATCTCGGCCAGCGCGGGCGCCGAGCGGCCGATCATCCGCGCGGTTTCCTCCGCCGCCGCCTTGACTTCCGAGGAGACGATGATCGCGGCATAGCGGCCGAAGGGCGGGGCATCGGCGTGGCGGCGCGCCTCGGTCTCGGCGGCGTAGAAGGCCTCGGCATCGCCCGAGACCAGCGCCTGCATCACCTGCGCCTCGGGGGCGTGCGTCTGGATAAACACCGTGCCCGGCTTCTCGCCGCGCCCGGCGCGGCCCGACACCTGCATGATCTGCTGGAAGGTGCGTTCGGACGCACGCAGGTCGCCGCCGTCGAGCCCGAGATCGGCATCGACCACGCCGACCAGCGTCAGGTTGGGGAAGTGATAGCCCTTGGTGACCAGCTGGGTGCCGACGACGATGTCGATCGCGCCATGCTCCATCCGCGACACGAACTCGGCGGCCTTGGCCGGAGACCAGAGCGTGTCCGAGGTGACGATCGCGGTGCGCGCCTCGGGCCAGAGCGCCGCGACCTCGTCGGCAATCCGTTCGACGCCTGGGCCGCAGGCGACCAGCGTGTCGTCGGACTTGCATTCGGGGCACATGCTCGGCGTCGGCATGGTGTGGCCGCAATGGTGGCACGACAGGCGGTGGAGCAGCCGGTGCTCGACCATCCATGCCGTGCAGTTCGGGCACTGGAAGCGGTGGCCGCAGTGGCGGCACAGCGTCAGCGGCGCATAGCCGCGCCGGTTGAGGAACAGCAGCGACTGCTCGCCGCGCTTCAATGTTTCCTCCATCGCCGCGACCAGCCGGGGCGCCAGCCAGCGGCCGCGTTCCGGCGGTTCGCGGATCAGGTCGATCGCTTCGATCTTCGGCAGCTCGGCGGCGCCATAGCGACCGGGAAGCTTGAGCTCGGCATAACGGCCGACCTCGACCTGGTGCCGCGTCTCGATCGCCGGGGTGGCCGAGGCGAGGACCACCGGGCAACGCTCGAACATGCCGCGCATCACCGCCACGTCGCGGGCGTGGTAATGCACGCCCTCTTCCTGCTTGAAGCTGGTCTCGTGCGCCTCGTCGACGACGATCAGCCCGAGCTTCGGATAGGGCAGGAACAGCGCCGAGCGCGCGCCCACCGTCACCCGCGCCTCGCCGCCGGCGATCGCGCGCCAGGCGCGGCGGCGCTCGGAGCTGCGCAGGCCGGAGTGCCACGCCACCGGCTCGCAGCCGAAGCGCCGGGCGAAACGGGTGAGGAAGGGTTCGGTCAGCGCGATTTCGGGGAGCAGTACCAGCGTCTGCTTGCCCGCCTCGATCGCGGCGGCGACCGCCTCGAAATAGACTTCGGTCTTGCCCGATCCGGTGACGCCGTCGAGCAGGAAGGGCTGGAAGGCGGCGGTCTCCACCGCGGTGCGCAAGCCGCCCGCCACCGCTGCCTGGGCGGGGTTCAGTTCGGGGGGCGCGAAGGCGGGGTCGGGGAGCGGATAGGGCGCCTGAGTGTCGACCGTCACCGCCTCGATCGCGCCGGTCTTGACCAGCCCGCGGATGACGGCATCGGACACCTCGGCGATCGCGGCGAGCTCGCGGACCAGCCCCTGGCGCGCGCCGATCCGCTCCAGCGCCTGGGCGCGCTGCGGGGTCAGGCGATCGGGCACCGCGCCGGTCGCGCGATATTCGGTGATCGTCGGCGCCGCCTCGAACGCCGCCGAAGTGCGCAGCGTCATCGCCAGCACCGAGGAGGGCGGGGCGAGATAATAGTCCGCGGTCCATTCGATCAGCCGCCGGACGGGCGCGGGGATCGGCGGCGCGTCGGCGACGGCGAGGATGGCGCGAAGCCGGTTGTCGCCGATCTCCTCGGTCGGCAGCCGCTCGGGCTCCCACACCACCCCGGCGAACTGGCGCGGGCCGATCGGCACGATGACGATGCTGCCGGGCTCGACCGTTATGCCGTGCGGCACGCGATAGTCGAGCGGGCCCAGAGCCGGATGGAGGACGAGAATGCGCGCGCGGGACATGATCGGCCCCTCATATGGGCATTTTCGGCGGAACGGGAATCCCGTATCGCCGGTTGGTCGCGTGAGGAGACCTGCCGATGCTGTTGCTCGCCCTGCTGCTCGCCCAGACCGTGCCCGCCCAGGCGACCACCGCGTGCAAGGCGCCCGACGCCAGCCTGCCGGTGGCGCTCGCCGGCTGGAGCACGCCCGGCGACGAACTGGTGGCGGACAAGGCGGTGTCGCTGGCGACGGTCGACGGGACGACGCTGAAGGGCTTTCCCAAGCGCGCCAAGCCGGGTCGCGCGGCGACGATCGCGTTTCGCATCCCGCGCGCCGGCACCTATGGCATCGCGCTCGACCAGCCGGGCTGGATCGACGTGCTGCCCGGCGCTGCGGGAGGCGAGGCGCTGGCGTCGGTGGCGCATGGGCACGGGCCCGAATGCTCGACGATCCGCAAGATCGTCCGCTTCGAACTGGCCCCGGGGACCTATCGCGTATTCGCCAGCGGTCTCGCGCAGGCCAAGGCCAAGCTGATGCTGGTGCCGAACTGAATCGGCTTGTCCGGAGGACGGAACGAATATAGAACAGCGACTCGCTGAACAGGGGAGTCGGCGATGCTGATATTCGTAGCTGGACTGGCGATGACGGTGCCGCAGTGCACCGATCTTCCGCGGAGCCTCTCGGGCTGGGAGCGGAACGGCAACGGGCTGGATACCCGCCACGCGACGACACTTGCCGCCAGGAACGGCACGGCGGAAACGCTGGTTACTATCCGCAAGCCGGGCACCTTCGGCATCGCCGCCGATCAGCCCGCCTGGATCGACGTCGCCCGGGGCAGCGGCCGCCCGCTGCGCATGGCGTCGCGCGGACCGGGAGTGGCCTGCGCGAAGATCGAGAAGATCGTCTATTATCGGCTCCAGCCGGGCACCTATCGGATCTCCGTCGGCAAGCTGCAAAAGCCGCAGGTCAAGTTGATGCTGGTCTATGGCGATCGCACGCAGGGGTTTGCTCGGCGGGGCCGGCTGGGCTAGGCGGTCGGCGAAACTCCACTGGAAGGTCCTGCCATGAAGTTCTTCGCCGACACCGCCATCATCGACGACATCCGTGACCTGGCCGATGCCGGGCTGCTCGACGGCGTCACCACCAATCCGTCGCTGATCGCCAAGTCCGGCCGCAACTTCCTCGAAGTGGTGGCGGAAATCTGCGAAATCGTCGAAGGCCCGGTCTCGGCCGAGGTCGTCGCGCTCGATTTCGAGGGCATGATGCGCGAAGCGGAAATCGTGCGGAAGATCGCCGACAATGTCGCGGTCAAGCTGCCGCTGACGATCGATGGCCTCAAGGCGTGCAAGGCGCTGACCGACGACGGCACGATGGTCAATGTGACGCTCTGCTTCTCGGCCAACCAGGCGCTGCTCGCCGCCAAGGCGGGCGCGACCTTCATCTCGCCCTTCGTGGGCCGGCACGACGATATCGGCTTCGACGGCATGGACCTGATCGAAGACATTCGCCTGATCTACGACAATTACGACTTCGGCACCGAGATCCTGGTCGCGAGCGTCCGCCACCCGATCCACGTGCTGCAGGCCGCCAAAATCGGCGCCGACGTGATGACTGCCCCGCCGGCGGTGATCAAGCAGCTGGTCAAGCACCCGTTGACCGACAAGGGCATCGAGTCGTTCATGGCCGATTGGGCGAAGACCGGCCAGACGATCGGCTGACGCTGATTTGACGCGCAAATCCCCCTCCCGCTCGCGGGAGGGGTCGGGGGAGGGACTGACGTGGAAGTTTCGGGCTTCGCTGCGGCCGGCCCCTCCCCCGTCCCCTCCCGCACGCGGGAGGGGGGCGCAGGGGGCGAGTGCCGGGCAGCACCATGACCGACCTGCCCCTCCCGCGCCGCTTCGCCGAGCATCTCGGCCGAGACCGGCGGCGCTCGGTGCATACGATCCGCGCCTATGAGGCGACCGCTATCCGGTTGCTTGGCTTTCTCCAAGGGCATTGGGGCGGCCCGGTCGTGCAGGACGCGCTTGCCAACGTCAGCGCTGCCGATCTTCGCGCCTATCTCGCCCATCGCCGTGGCGATGGGCTGTCCAACGCCTCGGCCGCGCGCGAGCTTTCCGCCGTTCGCGCTTTCCTGAAGTTCGCCGGTGGGGACGATGCCCAGCTGCCCCGCCTGCGCGGTCCCAAGGTGAAGAAGGGCCTGCCGCGCCCGATCGCCCCGCACGAAGCCGTCGCGCTCGCCGAATGGGCGTCGGACGACGCCAGCGAACCCTGGATCGCCGCGCGCGACTGGGCGGTGTTGTTGCTGCTCTACGGCGCGGGCCTGCGCATCGGCGAGGCGGTGGCGCTCACAGGCGCCGCGCTGCCGCTGGGCGGCACGCTCCGCGTCACCGGCAAGCGCGACAAGACGCGCGACGTGCCGCTGCTGCCGGAGGTTCGCGCCGCGATCGAAGCCTATGTCGAGGCGTGCCCCTGGAGCACCGCGCGCGACCTGCCGCTGTTCCGCGGCGCCAAGGGCGGGCCGCTGCCGCCGGGGGCGATCCGCAAGGCGGTGCGCTCGGCGCGGACCAGCCTGGGGCTGTCCGATCGCACCACGCCGCACGCGCTGCGCCACAGTTTCGCGACGCATCTGTTGGGTCGGGGCGCCGATCTGCGCGCGCTGCAGGAATTGCTCGGCCATGCGAGCCTCAGTTCGACCCAGGTCTATACCGGGGTCGATGCGGCGCATCTGCTCGACGTCTACCGCGCCGCGCACCCGCGCGCCTGATCGCGGGAAGAGTGAAGGTCAGGCTGGGGCAGGTGCTGCCCGCCCCAGCCCGAACACCTCAGCGCTTGGCCGAGTCGGCCGCCTCGCGCTTGGCATAGTCGCCTGCGAGCACGTCGAAGGCGAGCTTGTGTTCGCCGGTCTCGGAGATCAGCCCCTTGCGGTTCCAGCCCTGCTGGTAGATCGGGTGCTGGCGCCGCGGCGAGCGGAAGTCCTTGAGGATCCAGGGGCTCATGCCGCGCAGGAACGGCACCTTGGCGGCCATGGCGAGCGTCGCGCGGTAATAGTCCGCCTGATATTCCTCGCTGAACTTGTGCGGGCTGGCGACCGGATCGTGATAGCCCGCGCGTGCGCCCGCCCCGAATTCGGAGAAGATCAGCGGCTTGTTCGCGGGCCCGCGCCATTCCTGGCTGGCAAGGTCCTCGAGTGCATCGTCGGTGTACCAGCCGTTATAGGTGTTGATCGCCATGACATCGAGGTCGTTGGCGAGCGGATCGTCGATCTTCATGATCTTGTTGCCCTCACGCCCGCTGAGCAGCGCGGCGGTGACCAGGCGGCTCGGATCGAGGCTGCGGACATCGCCGATCATCGCGCGCAGGAAGGCGTTGCGCGCATCGTTGGTCGGCGTTTCATTGGCGACGCTCCACAGCACGATCGACGAGCGGTTGCGGTCGCGGCGGATATTCTCGGCAAGGACGCGGCGGGCATCGGCCAGCGTATCCGGGTTGTTCCAGTTGACCAGCCAGTAGAGCGGGATCTCGCTCCACACGAGCAGACCCATCTCGTCGGCGAGGCGGGTGGTCAGCTCGCTGTGCGGATAGTGGGCGAGGCGCACGAAATTGCCGTGCAGGCCGTATTTGATCTCGCCCAGCAGCGCGCGAGCGGCGGCGGGCGTCATCGCGCGCACCGGGTTCGCGCCCAGCTCTTCCTCGTGCATCGAGATGCCGCGCAGGAAGACCGGCTTGCCGTTGAGCAGGATGTCGGTGCCCTTCACCGCGATGGTGCGGAAGCCCATCCGGTCGACGAAGTGATCCGCGCCGGCATCGATGCTGATGTCATAGAGCCTGGGGTTCTCGGGCGACCAGCGGACGAGATTGCGCGGCACCGGCAGCGTCGCTTCCCACTTGCCCGCGTCGTCGGTCTTGCCGTCGAGCGTCGCGCCGAGCGTCGGGATGCGGAACTTGAGGGCGGTGTTCGCCGCCTTCGGCCCTTCGAGCTTCACCGACACGGCGATGTGGCTGCCGTCCGGCGTCAGGCGGACGAACGCGTCATCGACATAGGTGTCGGGGACCGTGACGAGCGTGATGCTGCGGGTGATGCCGCCATAGGTCTCCCAGTCGGTCACCGGCGGCGGCACGTCGTTGGCGGTGCGCACCGAGTCGACGCCGATGGTGATCTGGTTGCGGCCCGGCCGCAGCAGCTTGGTCACCTCGAAGGCGAAGGGGGTATAGCCGCCGCGATGCTCGCCCAGCGGCTTGCCGTTGAGATAGACATAAGAGCGGTACTCGGCCGCGCCGATGCGCAGGAACACGCGGGTCCCCGGCTTGGGTGCGGTCGCGGGGAATTCGCGCTGGTACCAGACCAGGCCCTGGTACAGCCGCATCTCGGGCGAATGGCCGATCCACGAGCCGGGCAGGCTCACCACCGGCGATAGCTGCATGTCTTGTTCGAAGAAGGTGCGCGGCTTGGCCTGCATCACGTCGGCAGCGATCACGTCGGCGGCGCGGTTGGTGCGCGCATTCGGGGGTTCACCGTGAAAGCCCGCGAGGCCGTCGCGATACGGATCGATCGACCAGTGCCACGGGCCGTCGAGGCTCTGCTGCTGGCGAAGGTCCGCCGCGACCAGCACGGGCTGCGCCCAGGCCGAGGATATTCCGAAACATGCGAGCCCCAAGGCTGCGATCAGGCGTAACCGCCGCATCATCTTCTCCCTGTGTCTCCGGGGAATCCCGGAGCCCCGTTATACTTTTTAGAAAGGAGAGAATGGACTTCCAACGTGGTCTGATCAATCCGCCCCGTGGCCCTTTGCGAGATAGTCGTCGGACTGCATCTCGAGCAGGCGCGAAACCGTACGGTCGAACTCGAAGCGGCCGTCCCCGGCCTCGTAGAGATGCTCGGGCGCGGCATCGGCGGCGGCGAGCAGCTTCACCTTGTGCTCGTACAGCGCGTCGACCAGCGTGACGAAGCGCGCCGCCTCATTGCGGTTCTCCGGTCCCAGCTTGGGGATGCCGACGAGGATGACCGTGTGGAAGCGCCGGGCGACGGCGAGATAGTCCGGCGCGCCACGCGCCTCGCCGCACAGCCGCTTGAACGAGAAGACCGCGACGCCCTTCACGCATTTGGGCACCTGGATCTCGCGCCCGCCGGGGATCGGCACCTGGCAGGTGGGGACGCGCGCGCGGTCCTCCACCGGATAGTCGGTAAGACGGAAGAAGGCGGCGGACAGCGCGGCGGTCGCCTCGGCGCCGTTCGGCACCAGCCAGGTATCGACGCTGCCCAGCCGGTCGCGGCGATAATCCACCGGGCCGTTGAGCGCGAGGACGTCCATCCGCTCGCCGATCAGGGTGATGAAGGACAGGAACAACTCGCGGTTGAGCCCGTCCTTGTAGAGGTCCTGCGGTGGCCGGTTGGAGGTGGCGACCACGGTGAGAC
>JAPJRE010000140.1 GCA_030824725.1 Sphingomonas sp. | reverse complement strand
CACCCTGCCCGCTTGAACGCCATCAACGTCTCCAGCACCAATGCCTCGCGATCGCCCGCGCCGACGGCGGCAGCAGCCTCGATCATCGCATATTCGCCGGAGACCTGATAGGCAAATACAGGCACTTCAAAGGCACTCTTCACGCGCGTGACGATGTCGAGATAGGGCAGCCCCGGCTTCACCATCACGCTGTCCGCGCCCTCCGCGAGATCGAGCGCCACTTCGCGCAGCGCTTCCTCGGCATTGGCCGGATCCATCTGATAAGTCTTCTTGTCGCCCTTTAGCAGGCCACGGCTGCCGACCGCATCGCGGAACGGGCCGTAAAAGGCGCTCGCATATTTGGCGGCATAGGCCATGATCTGCACGTTGACATGGCCGTTCGACTCCAGCGCGGCGCGGATCTGGCCGACGCGGCCGTCCATCATGTCGCTCGGCGCGACGATGTCGGCACCCGACCGCGCCTGCACCAGCGCCTGCTCGGTGAGCACCGCCGAGGTCTCGTCATTGAGCACATAGCCGGCGGCGTCGACGATGCCGTCATGGCCATGGCTGGTATAGGGATCGAGCGCGACATCGGTCAGCACGCCGACTTCGGGCACCGCATCCTTGATCGCGCGGATCGCGCGGCACATCAGATTATCCGGATTGACCGCCTCGCGGCCGTCCTCGGTGCGCAAGCCGTGCGGCGTATTGGGGAACAGCGCCAGGCAGGGAATGCCGAGGTCGCGCGCTTCCCGCGCCCGGTCGACGATGCCGGCCAGGCTCCACCGCGAGACGCCCGGCAGCGCCGCGATAGGCTCCTCTTCCGTACCTTCGGTCACGAACACCGGCCAGATCAGGTCGGCGGGGGTGAGCACGTTTTCGGCATGGAGGCGACGGCTCCAGGCCGAAGCCCGGGAGCGGCGGAGGCGAAGCGCGGGATATTGGCTCATGCGGCGTCAGATGCGCCCTGGTTGCGCAAGTTGCAAGCATCGCCGAGCGCCGTCCCGCCGAGGGTCAGGACCGAAATGGCATGCCGCTGCGCCACCTCCAGGGCATCGAACCCATAGCCGCCGCCCAGCGTGCTGGCGAACGGGATTCCGCGCCGCCGCAGCGTCTCCGCCACCCAGCGATCGCGCGCCACCAGCCCCGCCCCGCTCAAGCCGAGCCGGCCCAGCCGATCGTCCGCGAACGGGTCGACGCCCGCCTGGTACAGCACCAGGTCGGGATCGAACTGGGCGAGCAGCGGCAGCAGCGTCGCTGCCAGCGTTTCGAGATAGGCCTCGTCCCCGGTGCCGTCGGCCAGCGCGACATCGAGGGTCGAGCGCGCCTTGCGGACGGGGAAGTTCTTCTCGGCATGGATCGAATAGGTGGCGATGTCCGATCGCCCGGCGGTCAGCGCCGCAGTGCCGTCGCCCTGGTGGACGTCGCAGTCGACGATCAGCACGCGAGCGGCATGGCCTTCCTCGGTCAGGCGCACCGCGGCGATGGCGAGGTCGTTGAACACGCAATAGCCGGCGCCCGTATCCGCCAGCGCATGGTGGCTGCCGCCCGCGCTGTTCGCCGCGTAACCCTCGGCCTGGGCGATCCGTGCGGCGAGGAAGGTGCCGCCGGGCACCCGCTCCGATCGGCGCGCGACGGCGGGGGTGACGGGAAAGCCGATCCGCCGCGTCTTGTGCGGCGGCACGCGCGCCTCCAGCACTTCGGCGACATAGTCGGGATCGTGGACCGCCTCCAGCCATCGCGAGGGCATCGCCTCGGGTGCGTGCCAGGCGATGCGCGCGCCTTCGGCCTGGAGCAGGTCGCGGACCAGGCCGTTCTTGTTCCACAGATAGGCGCTGCCTGCCGGCGCTGGGGCGACATAATCGGGATGGTGGACGACGGGGATCACGCGGACAATCTAGGAAGCGGCCGTCGCGTTCGAAAGACGACCCTTCCGTCAGGTGCCGCGCCGCTCTAGGGAAGCGCCATGACCGATCCCGCTTCGCTCCCCTATCGCCCCTGCGCGGGCGTGATGCTGCTCAACCGCGACGGCCGCGTGTTCGTCGGCCAGCGGCTCGATTCGACGCTGGAAGCCTGGCAGATGCCCCAGGGTGGGATCGATCCGGGAGAGGACGCGCTGGAAGCGGCGTTCCGCGAATTGTGGGAGGAGACCGGCGTTGCGCGCCACCATGCCGAGTTGATCGCCGAAGCCCCGGAGGAGCTGCAATACGACCTGCCCGACGACCTGATCGGCAAGGTGTGGAAGGGCAAGTGGCGCGGCCAGCGCCAGCGCTGGTTCCTGCTGCGCTTCCTCGGCGAGGACGGCGATATCGACATCGCCACGGCGCACCCCGAATTCCGCGCCTGGCGCTGGTCCGATCCCGCCGACCTTCCGGAGCTGATCGTGCCGTTCAAGCGCGCACTATACGCCCGTTTGCTCGAACTGTTCGCCCCGCACCTCGGCGGCTGACGCGGCGGCTCAGGAGCGAAGGGCGCGCCGCGCCGGCATCACCGCGAAGGAAAGCCCGGTGATCGTGCCCAGCACCACGCCCGAGGCGACGCCGCCGATCAGCCCGCGAAACGCGATCTCGAGGCTGCCGGGCGCCGCGCTGCCCACTGCGCCGGCGACATAGATGCACGGCAGCGCCGCACCCCAGCCGATCGCGTTCGCGGTGACCCACCAATGCACCTGGCCGGCAGCCCGCCGCAGGACCAGCGCCTGTGCGGCGCCGAACACCAGGCCGAGCACCAGCCCGAAGGCCGCCGAAGCCACCGCGGTTTGAAACACCGTGTCGACCGGCGGCAGCAGCGGATCCCCATAGAGCGGCGCGAAGCTGGTATGCCAGGCGGCAACGCCCCACAGCAACAGGCCGACCAGCGTCGTGGTGGCCACCCAGGCGCGGAGGTTCAGCGCCGGGAACTGGCGGCGCAGCGCCCAGCCCTGCAGCAGCCCCAGCAGCAGTCCCTGGATCACCCCGCTGAGCGCCTTGGCGGCGAAGAGAAGCCATTCGATCGGATATGCCCCGGACAGCGTCTGGAAGCGGTCCACCGTCACCCACCACAGCGCCGCAGCGCCGATGCCGAGCAATTCGCCCGCCGCGCACGCCTCTATCCAGCGGGTAAAGCCATCCTCTTCCTGCACTTTTGTTCCTCTGAGGGCTTGCGGTCCCGAGGACCGACCGTCGAGCGTGTCTTTTGCCTCCGGATTGAGACACCAGTTTCCCGGACGCGACAAGCCCAGAAAGGGAGCAGGCGCAAATGCTAATTCGTTGCGATTTCGTGCCGATGTGAAACGTATCGGCCGCAAGTCATTCAAATTCCAGGATGGCGGCATCGACGGCAAGGCTGTCCCCAGGCCCGAAATGGGCATGCTTCACGGTGCCGGTGCGCTCGGCGCGGAGGATGTTCTCCATCTTCATCGCCTCGATCACCGCGAGCGCCTGCCCTGCCTCCACCGTGTCGCCGGGCTGGACATGCAGCCGGGTGAGCAGCCCCGGCATCGGCGCGAGCAAGAAGCGGCTCATGTCGGGCGGCACCTTCTCGATCATGTGCGCGCGGTGCCGGGCGATGTGCGGCGGCAGCACCTCGACGACATGCGCGGCACCGTGCGCGGTCAGCTTCCAGCCGGTGCGGGTGCGGTCGACCGCGGCTGCGAATCCTTCGCCGTCGATGCGCGCGAAGAGCTGCGGATCGCCCGCATGCCAATTGCAGAAGACTTCCAGCGGCGGCGTGTCGCTCGACAGGTTGACCAGCAGCCCGGTGTCGCAGCCATCGACGCTCACGTCGAAGCGGTGCTCGCCGATCCGCACCGAACGCTCGGTGGAAAGCGCCACCGCCCCGAGCTGGCCGGAGATTTCCGCCGCCCGCGCCGTGCGCGCGAGGTCGAGCACCACCGCGACAGCGGCAAGGCGGCGCACCAGTTGTTCGTCCGCCGGCGCACCGTGGAAGCCCTCGGGATATTCCTCGGCGATGAAGCCGGTGGTGAGCTCGCCCGAGCGGAAGCGCGGATGCTGCATGATCGCCGAGAGGAAATCGATATTGTGGCCGATCCCGTCGATCCGGAAGCAATCGAGCGCGCCGACCTGCAGGTCGGCGGCTTCGTCGCGAGTCGGCGCCCAGGTGATCAGCTTGGCGATCATCGGATCGTAGAACATGCTGATCTCGGAACCTTCGGTCACGCCGTCGTCGACGCGGACATAGCCCTGCCCCGCCGGCTCCGCCGCCGGCGGCCGATAGCGCACCAGCCGGCCCGTGCTCGGCAGGAAGCCGCGATACGGATCCTCGGCATAGACGCGGTTCTCGATCGCCCAGCCGTCCAGCTTCACCTCGTCCTGCGTGAACGCCAGCTTCTCTCCGGCGGCCACGCGGATCATCTGCTCCACCAGATCGAGCCCGGTGATCGCCTCGGTCACCGGATGCTCCACCTGGAGCCGGGTGTTCATCTCGAGGAAGTAGAAGCCCTGCCCGGTCCTGTCGGCGCCCGATACGATCAGCTCGACCGTGCCCGCGCTGTAATAGCCCACCGCCCGCGCCAGTGCGACCGCCTGCTCGCCCATCGCCTTGCGCATCGCCGGCGTGACGAAGGGCGACGGCGCCTCCTCGACCACCTTCTGGTGGCGCCGCTGGATCGAGCATTCGCGCTCGTTGAGATAGACGATGTTGCCGTGCTGGTCGCCCAGCACCTGGATCTCGATATGGCGCGGGCTCTCGATGAACTTTTCGATGAACACGCGGTCGTCGCCGAAGCTGGCGAGCCCTTCGCGCTTGGTTGCCTCGAAACCCTCGCGGACGTCCTGCTCGCCATAGGCCAGCCGCATGCCCTTGCCGCCGCCGCCGGCCGAGGCCTTCATCATCACCGGATAGCCGATCTCCCTGGCGATCCGCACCGCATGCTCGGTATCCTCGATCTCGCCGACGAAGCCGGGAACGACGTTCACGCCGGCCTGTTTGGCGAGCTTCTTCGACTCGATCTTGTCCCCCATCGCCGCGATCGCCCCCGGCGGCGGGCCGACAAAGGCGATGCCCGCCTCCGCACAGGCCTTGGCGAAGCTCTCGCGCTCGGACAGGAAGCCATAGCCGGGGTGGATCGCATCGGCGCCGGTTTCCTTGGCAGCGAGCAGGATCAGGTCTGCGCGGAGATAGCTCTCGGCCGCCGGTGCGGGCCCGAGCCGCACCGCCTCGTCGGCCATCCGCACATGCGGCGCGCGGGCATCCGCATCCGAATAGACCGCGACCGTGGCGATGCCCATCTTCCTGGCGGTGCGCATCACCCGGCACGCGATTTCGCCACGGTTGGCGACGAGGATTTTCTTGAACATCAGAGCCTTACTACCCCTAGAAGCCAAAGGCTGACGACCGCCAGGGCGGCGATCAGAAGAAAAAGCGGCGGCCAGACGATGGCGCGGTAGAGCCATGGCCGTCGCAGTTCGAGCCGGAGCATGGAGGGGCTGTTCGCCCAATCGACGAAGGGGAAGGCAATCGCCCGCCACAGCCAATCGAGCTCGTGCGGCACGTTATTCCGCTGCCTCCAGTTCCACCTTGCACTCCGCGGCCATCGGCGTGATGCCGAGGCGGGCGAACAGCGCGGCGTCCTTGTCGTCGCCGGCATTGCCTGCGGTCAGCAGCTTGTCGCCGGTGAAGATCGAATTGGCGCCCGCCAGGAAGCACAGCGCCTGGGTCGCATCGCTCATGCTCTCGCGGCCTGCGGACAAGCGGACCATCGAGCGCGGCATGGTGATGCGCGCCACCGCCACGGTGCGGACGAACTCGATATCGTCGATCTTGGCGAGCGGCGTGTCGGCCAGCATGTCGCCGAGCACGGTGCCCTTCACCGGCACCAGCGCGTTGACCGGCACGCTGCCCGGATGCACCGGCAGGGTCGCCAGCGCGTGGATGAAGCCCACCCGGTCGCCGCGCGTCTCGCCCATGCCGACGATACCGCCGCAGCACACGTTGATGCCCGCCTCGCGGACATGCTCCAGCGTCTCCAGCCGCTCCTCGAAGCTGCGGGTGGTGATCACCTCGCCATAGCGTTCGGGCGAGGTATCGATATTGTGGTTGTAGTAATCGAGCCCGGCATCGGCGAGCGTCTTCGCCTGGTCGTCGGTGAGCATGCCCAGCGTCATGCAGGTTTCCATGCCCATCGCGCGGACGCCCTTCACCATCTCGACGATGGCGGGCATGTCGCGGTCCTTGGGGTTGCGCCAGGCGGCGCCCATGCAGAAGCGGGTCGAGCCATGGTCCTTGGCCTGCGCCGCCGCCTGCAGCACCGCGCGCGGATCCATCAGCTTGGTCGCCTTGAGGCCGGTATCGGCATGGGCCGACTGGCTGCAATAGCCGCAATCCTCTGGGCAGCCGCCGGTCTTGATCGAAAGGAGCGTCGAGCGCTGGACCTGGTTCGCCGGATGGTTGGCGCGGTGGACTTCGGCGGCACGGAACACGAGTTCGGTGAACGGCAGGTCGAACAGCGCGGCAATTTCGTCGCGGGTCCAGTCGGTGCGGACGGGGAAGGATTCGAGGGTCAAGCAAGCAACTCCGGTGAACAATTACGCCGCTCGGCATAGCGGTTGAGTGCCCCGGCGTAAAAGGGCGCGGCGCGGCGTTCGTGCTCGCCGCTGCCGATCCCCGCGACGGACTGGGCAACGCGCGCGACGGCGCCGCTGCTGAGGCGATCGAGCCGCTCGACATGGATGCCGATGGTGAACAGCACCGCCCCACTTTGGGGCAGGCGGCGCAGCGTCTGACGCTCGCAGCGGACGAACAGGGTGCCGCCAGCGTTGGCGTCGGTCACATGGGCGAAGCGGACTTGGGGATCGTCCTGCGGGAGGTAGCGCCACGCATCGCTCGCGACGACGAACCAGTTGCTGCGGCCGAAGATCGGGCCTGGTTGGAGCGTCGTGAAGAAATGGTCGACGCCCGCGGCGAGCTGCTCGGCATAGCCGTGAATCGGTGCATGGATGGGGGTGAGCGCGTGGCCGAGCTTTTCGGCGAGGTGCCAGTCGGTGGGGAAGGCAAGCGCGGCGGCGGTGAGGCGATACTGGCCGGAAGCGTCCGGGGTGAGGATGCAGAGATCTTCCCACACGCCAGCGGCAGTTGTGCGCAGAACGTCTGCCGCCTTTGCTCCCCTCCCGCTTGCGGGAGGGGTCGGGGGAGGGACTGACGTGGAAGAAGCGCCGGAAGGTTCCAGCCCCTCCCCTAGCCCCTCCCGCAAGCGGGAGGGGAACGCATTGGTCCAGCCCTCCAGCACTTCTGCGATTTCATGAACCGCCGCTTCCGCCGCTGGCAGCACCTGCACGCAATCCGGCTCCGCCGCGAACACCGCCGCACGCGCCGCCAGATCCGCTTCCGGCGTAAGCCAGGCAGCTTCGGGCACGCGCACCAGCCCCATGCGCAGCGCTCCCCCGCCGCGCGCGCGCGGTATCAGCGCCTCGACGGAGAAGCCCAGGCTCATTCGGCGGCAGCCTCGAGCGGCGGCATGTTGTGGCCGAGCAGGCGCAGCACGTCGGCCGCGCATTCGACGACGTTGGAGCCGGGCCCATAGATGCCCTGCACCCCCGCCGCGCGCAGCATCTCGTAATCCTGCGGCGGGATCACGCCGCCGGCGATCACCTTGATGTCGCTCCGTCCCGCTTCGCGCAGGCCGCGGATCAGCTCGGGGATCAGCGTCTTGTGCCCGGCGGCGAGGCTGGACGCGCCGACCACGTCGACGTCGCTGTCCAGCGCCAGCACCACGGTTTCCTCCGGCGTCTGGAACAGCGGCCCGCTGACCACCTCGAACCCCATGTCGGAAAAAGCGGAAGCGATGACATTGGCGCCGCGATCATGCCCGTCCTGGCCCATCTTGGCGACCAGCAGCCGCGGCTTGCGGCCGAGCCGGCGTTCGACCGCCTCGACTCCGCGCACCACCTCTGCCCAGCGGCTGTCGTCGGCATAGGGCGCGGCATAGATACCCTTCACCGGCGTCGGCTGAGTGGCGTAGCGGCCAAAGACGTCTTCCATCGCCGCGCTGATCTCACCCAGCGTTGCCCGCGCCCGCGCCGCGACAACGGCGAGTTCGAGCAGGTTGCCACCTGCCTTCGCACCCTCGCGCAGCGCATCGAGCGCCGCCTGGCACGCCGCTCCGTCGCGCGCGGCCTTCACCCGCTGGATCCGCGCGATCTGCGCCTCGCGCACCGCGGCGTTGTCGACTTCCAGCGTTTCCAGCAAATCCTCGTTCGGCAGTCGATACTTATTGACCCCGACGATCACGTCCTCGCCACGATCGACCCGCGCCTGGCGAGCCGCCGCGGCTTCCTCGATCATCGCCTTGGGCCAGCCGGCGGCGACCGCCTTGGCCATGCCGCCCTCGGCCTCGACCCGTTCGATGATCTCCCAGGCCTTGTCGACCAGGCTCTGGGTCAGGCTCTCGACATAATAGCTGCCGCCCAGCGGATCGACGACCTTGGTCATCCCCGTCTCCTCCTGCAGCACGATCTGCGTGTTGCGGGCGATCCGGGCGGAGAAATCGGTCGGCAGTGCGATAGCCTCGTCGAGCGCGTTGGTGTGAAGGCTCTGGGTGCCACCGAGCATCGCCGCCATCGCCTCGATCGTGGTGCGGATGACGTTGTTGTACGGGTCCTGCTCGGTGAGCGAAACGCCGCTCGTCTGGCAGTGGGTACGCAGCATCTTCGAGCGCTCGTCCTGCGCACCCAGCTGCGTCATCACCCGGTGCCATAGCACCCGGGCGGCTCGCAGCTTCGCCACTTCCATGAAGAAGTTCATACCAATTGCGAAGAAGAAGCTCAGACGGCCTGCAAACTTGTCGATATCGAGACCGGAGGCGACGCCGTACTTCACATATTCCATGCCGTCGGCGATGGTAAAGGCGAGTTCCTGCACCTGGGTCGCGCCAGCTTCCTGCATATGGTAGCCGGAGATGGAAATGCTATTGAATTTCGGCATCTTCGCGCTGGTATAAGCGAAAATGTCTGAAATGATCCGCATGCTCGGTTCGGGCGGGTAGATATAGGTGTTCCGAACCATGAACTCCTTGAGGATGTCGTTCTGGATCGTGCCTTCCAGCTTCTCCTGCGGAACCCCCTGCTCCTCGCCCGCGACGATGAAGAAGGCCAGCACCGGGATCACCGCGCCGTTCATCGTCATCGAGACCGACATCTGGTCGAGCGGGATGCCGTCGAACAGGATCTTCATGTCCTCGATCGTGTCGATCGCCACGCCGGCCTTTCCGACATCGCCGACGACGCGCGGACTGTAACAAATAAACATCTGACGCTGACCACGACGCGGTGTTCGTGTGGGTGGGGGGGGGCGCCGGGGGGGGGGGGGGGGG
>JAPJRE010000139.1 GCA_030824725.1 Sphingomonas sp. | reverse complement strand
TTGATATATTGCGCGTTAATGCCGCGCGGGGGGCATCATCCACCCAGCGGCGCCTTGCACACCGTGGCAGCGCCCCGCAGGTGTATCACCCTGTTGCGGGACCAATACACAACCTGCGTCGCCAGCATAGCGGTGGAAATATCGCAGACTCGGCTGTCATATTTTTGTCAATTGCATCAATGGTTTGGCGGGTGGTGTGCCGCACCGTGGAAAAGTTAGCGCTACCAGTCTCTTGACGATGGTCATGTTTGTCCGACAAATTCGTTCCCAGGCGCCGTCAGATGCGTTCAGAAGAGGGGATGAAATGAAGCGGTCTACACTATATTTCTCGGTTGCTCCGCTCGCCTTGCTGGCCTTACCGGTCCAGGCGCAGACCACCACCGACACCACGGCGGAGGACACCAGCACAAAGGAAAATCCGCAGGAATCGACCGCTGAAGTGACCGATTCGAGCGACGTGGACGCGCGCGCGATCGTCGTGACCGGGTATCGCCGCAGCCTCGGCACCGCCCAGGCGATCAAGCGGAATTCGGATGCCATTCTGGATGCGATCGTCGCCGAGGACATCGGCAAACTGCCGGACAATACAGCGGCGGAGTCGCTCGCGCGCGTGACCGGCGTGCAGGTGAACCGCTTCAGCGACGAAGTGAGCCAGGTCCTCGTCCGCGGGCTTCCGGATGTGGCCACCACGTTCAACGGCCGCGACATCTTCACCGCGGAACTCCGCCGTTCGCAGCTCCAGGATTTCCCCGCCGGTGCCCTGGCGGGGCTGGAAGTCTACAAGTCGGGCACGGCCGATCTGCTCGAGCCGGGGCTTGCCGGGTTGATCAACGTCCGCTCGCGGCGTCCGTTTGATTTCACCGAGAAATTCGTCGTCGCCGGTGGCGTGCGCGGCACCTACAACGACCAGAGCGGCAAATATGACCCGCAGGGCAACATCCTGGTCAGCGCCCGCACCGACAGCGGCATCGGCGAACTGGGTGTGCTGGTGAATGCCTCGTACAACCAGGCGCAGTATCGCAATGCCGTTCGCTGGGGCGACGGCTTCATCACCGGGCCGAGCGCCGCGACCAAGGTGGAGCCGGCGTCCGTCGGCCGCAATTTCCGCATCCCCGCCGCCGTCGGCGTCTATAACGACAGCGGCAAGCGCTGGCGCCCGGCGCTCAATGCCAGCTTGCAGTGGAAGCCGTCCTCGAACCTCGAAGTCTATTACGACTTTCTCTACCAGGGCTATCGCGGTCGCGGCGCCAATGACTGGTGGCGCACGCCGCTGATCGACGGAGACCCCACCCTGACCAACGTCGTCCTGCGCCAGGACAAGCCGGACCAGGTCGATAGCCTGACCAAGGTGGGCGGCTTCCGCCCGGAGGCCTATCGCAGCACCAACTCCGCCTACACCAACACCTATCAGAACGCGGGCGGCGTGAAATGGAATGTCGGGCGGGCGCGGCTGTCGACCGATCTCGCCTACACCTCGAGCGAATATGGATCGGACGAGTGGAGCTTCGATTCCTCGCTGTTCAGCTCGCCGACCGCCGATGTGAAGTTTTTCGTCGACAATGGCGTGTCGTGGGATTTCACCGGTTTCGACGTGAAGAACCCGGCCAATTATCGCTGGCGCGGCTATTATGAGAGCACCTACCGGGTGAAGGGCAAGGGCTGGCAGTGGCGCGGCGACCTCGACCTCGACACGGACATCGCCTTCCTGCCCAAGTTCCAGTTCGGCGTCCGCTGGACCGATCGCAACGCCTCGCTGGAGCGCGGCAATCGCTACGCCTATACCGAATCGCTGAACATCCCGCTCGCCAGCACGCCTGCCGGCCAGCTCGAGCTGACCCAGGACGCGTTCCGCGGGAACCAGGGCTTCACCAGCTGGCTGATGCCGTCCCGCGCAGGTATCGTCAGCAACGCGGCCGCGCTTCGCCAGTTCGCCTATCAGTCGTTGCAGCAGATCGTGGCGGCCAACCCGAACGACGCAGGTTATCGCGACGCGCTGGCCCGCTTCGCCACGCCCACGGTGCAGCTGGATCCGCTCGCCGCATTCTTCGCGGAAGAGCAGACCTACGCCTTCTACGGACAGACCAAATATGAGCTCGATCTGGGCGCGGTCCGTGTCGACGGGCTGGTCGGCGCACGCGTGGTCAACACCGTCGGGCGCTACAGCGGCATTTCCAGCGTCACCTTCGACGGCGTCACCCGCAGCGAGCCGCGGGTGACCAACGCCAACTATGTCGATGTGCTGCCGAACTTCAGCCTCCGGGTCCGCCCGGACGACAAGCTGCAGATCCGCTTCGGCGTCACCAAGACCCGCACCAAGCCCGAGTTCAGCCAGCTCAACCCGGCGCTGTCGATCTCGCAGAACACCGCCACCATTCCCCCCGGCGGCGTCGTTCCGGACACGCGCTTCCCGGCGGGGCTGCAAGGGCGCCCGAACGCCTATGGCAGCGGCGGCAACCCGGATCTCCAGCCGCTCACCTCCACCAACTATGATGCGACGGTGGAATACTACTTCTCCTCCACCGCATCGCTGAGTGCGGCGGTGTTCTATCGCGATCTCAACGGCTTCATCGCCAACTATGTCAATCGCACGGTGGATCCGGTGTATGGCCTGATCGAGATCACGCGCCCCGAAAATGCCGGCGCGGGCCGGATCAAGGGCGTCGAGGTCGGCGGCCAGACCTTCCTGGACTTCCTGCCGGGCGTGCTCAGCGGCTTCGGCGTGCAGGCCAACGTGACCTACCTCGACGGCGAGCAGCAATATCCGGCGAACCTGTTCGCCAGCGTCACCGGCAGCACCGAGAAGCCGCCCTTCGTCAAGATCCCCGGCCTGTCCAAGTGGACGTACAACGTCGCGCTGTTCTATGAAAAGGGTAAGATCTCCTCGCGTCTGTCGCTGAACAACCGCGCCGCTTTCCTGAATGGGAACTTCATCGATGCACAGGGCGTGTATATCGGTGAAGGAACGCAAAACATAAATCGTCTCGACTTCTCGTTCAACTACACGCCGATCAAGGCGATCACGCTGACCCTCGACGTTGCCAACATCCTGGCCAAGCCGTTCAACAACTATGCGCAATATGCCGAGGATCGTTCCTACCCGCGCGATATTCGTGACGAAGGTCGCTATTTCGGGCTGGGTGCACGCTTCCGCTTCTAAGGGGCGGGAGGGCCGCCGATCCCCGGCGGCATCCGCAGGAACAGACCGGCGAGCGCAACCGCGCTCGCCGGTTTTGTTTTACGTCCGCACCAGACGGACGCTGACCGTGCCCGCCTGCAGCGGCACCGTCGCGGCGCCGCGCTCGATCGTGCCGCCTTCGACGCGATAGCCGCGCCCGGCGGTGGTCTTCTCCAGCCGGATCCGCGCATCCGGCGTCATCGCCGCACGCGGGTCGAGCGTGAGCGTCACCGCGCCGGTCGCGGGGGTGTAGCGCGCGGAGGCGATCTTGCCCGCGTCCAGCGTGATCCACAGGCCGGCGGGGGCCACGAACAGCCGGCTGCGCGCCCCGTCCTTGGGCTCGATCGTCACGGCGTCCGCGCCCACGCGGACATTGCCGCCATAGCCCAGCCAGCCCAGGCCGGGGTCCTTCACCAGATAGGTCGCGGCGCCGTACGCGTGGGCGAAATAGCCCGAGCCATAGTCGCCGGTGTACGGGTCCCATTCCATCCGGTCCGGCCAGCTGTGGAACGCCGCCGAGCCGAAGCCGTCGCGATCGATGTTGGTGATGCCGCCCATCAGCCCGCCATAGGCGACGCGGAGCAGGTGGAGGTCGGTCGGGTCGGCACGGAACGCCTCGAACAGCGGCAGCGCGTTGTTGGTCGAGCCGTAATGATGGATTTGCCGCTCGATCCGCGGATATTTGCCGCCATAGAGGAAGTCCCAATAGCGCCGCGCATTGCCGTTATAGCCCCAGTGCGGGATCAGCGGATCATAGCCGAGGATCACCTCCACCGTCGCCGCCGCCTGCTCCGGGTGGTCGAAATAGCGCAGCCACGCATAGACCTCGGGCTGGCCGGTGGAATCCCACGCCATCTCGCTGCCGAACGGATAGGGCAGGCTGTGCCAATGATCGGCGCGGCTCTTCATCAGCGCCTCGATCTGCGCGGCGCCGTCGGCGATGCCCTCGCGCTTCAGATCCTGCAGGATGTCGACGAACACCTCGCCCTCCATCTGCCCGAACTGCGTGTAATAGGGCGCATCGCGCATCATCGCGACAATCGTCAGCCGGGCATGGTCGAGATACCATCGCCAGTCATGATGGGTGACCAGCCCCGGATGGTTGCGCGCCAGGCGGTACAAGGTCCAGTAGCCGAGCGCGACATGCGGGTAGTTGAACGAGCGGCCGAGATCGCCCGCGTCCTTCTTCGACCAGCTGGTCCAGCTCTTCCAGTTGCTGCCGGCCTCATAATAGCCGGGCAGCGCTTCGGGATCATAGTAGAACAGGCTCTTCTTCACGGCGCCGATATGCTCGCCGGCGGCGACCTGGAGCGTGCCGAAGATCGTCTTGTCGACCAGCGTCTCCAGCCGCTCGATCTCGGCCGGATCGGGGTTGTCGAGCTGCTTCATGATCGCGGCGATCCAGCCACCGGCGCCGCCCTCGTCGCTCATGCCCGCGATCCACACGCGGGGTTCCTGCGTCAGGATCTTGCCGGCCTCGCGATCATAGCTGAGGATCGCGGGGGAACGGCCGAAGGGGTCCTTGGGATCGTCATACCATTGCTTCGTGGTGGTGAAACGGCCGAGATCGGCCATCACCTGTTCGAGCGGCTTGGTGACGAAATACTGGACGGTCTGGGTGGTGCCGTCGGCATAGGTGAGGGTGAGGCGGGCGCGGCCCCAGCCGGTACCGCGCACCGTGTAGCGCCGCCAGCCATTCACCACGCCCGCTGGCGTTACCGTCAGCGCGCCGGCTGGGGCGACATCCAGCTTCGCGACGGGCTGGGCGTATTTGAGGAAGAGCGACGCCTCCAGATCGGTCGGCACGACATAGCCCGGCACCCCCAGTGCCACCGGCCGCCCCTGAGCTGCGAGCGCCGACTGGATGCCGCGGATCGACGGCGCCTGTACCAGCCGCACACCGATGCCGCGCGCCTCGCCGGGCGCCAGGGTGAAGCTGGTCGCGGGGTTCCACTGCGCGCCGGCCTTGCGCCATTCCTGCTCGACAAAGCCCTTCGACGCCACGGTCCAGTCGTAAAAGCCTTCCGAGACCTGGCTGCGCGGGCTCTTGTCGGTGAAGATGGCGCCGGCCTCGCGCGGGTTCTTCAGCGGCGCATAGTTTTCCAGCGGCGACTTGCCGTCAGGCAGCACCAGCAGCGCCGGGCCCTTGCCGTTCAGCCGCGTGACCTGGAGATAGCCCGCGTCGCGGCCGATATAGGGGTCGACGAAGCTGGCCTCGGCATGCGCCGCCTCCAGCGTGCGGTCCTGGATGATGTTGTCGAACACCATCGGCATGCCGAGGCCGCCGATCTCGACCGGCGCGTTCGAGGTGTTGACCAGGCGGAAGCGCAGCACCGGCACGCCCGCCGCATCCACCCAGCGGCGCTCGACGCGGAGCGGCAGGCCGTCGCCCATGCTCGCGGTGATATCGGCGGCGGCGAGCACGCCCGGAATGAGCGGCAGCGCGCGGATCGGCTTGCGTGCGCGGGCCGAGGCGAAATCCTGCCAGGCGCCGCCCTTGGTGCGGAGGCGAAGGTTGAGATCGCCGACGTGATTGTATCCGTCGCCCTGGCGCTCGGCCTCGCGGCCGCCGGGGACAAAGTCGAAGCCCGGTTCCGCGACGGGCGAGAGGCGCGCGAGCGTGCCGGTGTCCGTCCGCAGCGCGAGCAGGAAGGCGCCGACACGGAACGGCGTGGTGCGGATCGGCGGATAGACCGGCTTTGCGACCGGCTTTTCCTGCGCGAGCAGCGGCGCGGCGAAGGGCAGGGAACTCACCCCCGCAAGGGCTGCTGCGGCAAGGATCAGGCGGGCGGAACGCATGGAAGACCTCATTTCTCGGGACGCAGCAACGGCAGCTCTTCACGCCAGGCGGGCGTATCGAACGTGATGTCGGCAGGCGGTGCCTCGCCGAGCAGGTTGCGGGTGAAATAGTCGCGGAATTTCCGCCAGAAGAAGGGCTGGTAGACGGCGTGGGTGGTGTTGGGCAGCACCACCATGTCGACGTCGCGACCCGCCTGGATCAGCGCGGTGGCGAGCTGGAAGCTTTCGGTCACCGGCACATTGTCGTCGATGTCGCCATGGATCAGCAGCAGCTTCGAGCCGAGGTTCGGCGCGGCGACCATGTTCGAGTTGCGCGCCCAGTCGTTGGGGCTTGCGGCGCCCATGGTGGTTTCGGGCCACCAGGCCTTGTCGAGCCGGAGGTCATGGTTGCCCGAGGAGGCGACGCCCACCTTGAAGAAGCCGGGCCGGCGGATCACGAACCGTGCAGTATCGTAGCCGCCCGCCGAGCCGCCGAACACGCCGACGCGCGACAGATCGAACTGGGGATAGCGATCCGCCATCTGGCGGATCAGCGCGATATGGTCGTCAAGTCCGACTTCCCCCAGATTCTGATAGGCGTGCATGCGGAACGCGCGGCCGCGCCGCGAGGTGCCGCGCCCGTCGATCGCCACCACGATCGCGCCGAGCTGGGCGACGCTGGAGCCGGGGGCGAACACCGTGGCGGCCCAGCTGGCCGGCACCTGGGTGGTGGTGGGGCCCGTATAGACATTGTCGATCACCGGGTAGCGGCGGTTCGGATCGAAGCCGACCGGGCGATAGATCATGCCGTAGATCGGCGTCTTGCCGTCCGCCGCGACTCCCTGGAACGGCTCGGGCATGCGATAGCCGCTGGCGAGCAGCGCGCTGGGATCGGCATGGCCCAGCTCGGCGAGGATGCGGCCGTCGATGGCGCTGCGCACGACGGTGCGGGTCGGCGTCGACGGGGTCGACATGGCGTCGACGAAGGTCCTGCCGTCGGGGGCCACCAGCACCTCGTGGTTCATCGGCTCCGGGGTGAGCAGCAGCGGCTGCTCGCCATGCGTGCCGATCCGATAGAGAGCGGTGTAATAGGGGTTGCGGTCGGTCTCGCGCCCAACGCCGCGCACGAGGATGGCGCCGGCCGCGGCATCGACATGATCGATGCCGATCACTTCCCAGTCGCCGCGGGTCAGCGGGATGGCGCTGTCCGGTGCGTCGGGACGGATCAGGTACAGCTGCGCCCAGCCGCTGCGTTCGGAGATTGCGAGCTCGCCGCCAAGCTCCGGCGCCGGCTGGAGCGAGCTGGAGACCACCGAGACGCTGGGGGCCAGCGCTTCGCGCGCGACGACCTTCGCCGCGCCCGTCTCCGGATCCGCCTGGTAGACCGCAAGCTGCTTGTAGCCGCGCTCGGTCCATTGCACGCGGACCTTGCCGTCCACCCAGTTCATGTCCGGGTCGGACGGGTACAGGATCGACTCGCTGGGGATGTTGAGCTTTACCAAGCGCGGCTTGCGGCGGCGCAGCGCCTCCTTGACATCGACGACATAACGCGTGGCCTGGGGCAGCTTCTCGGCGCCCGCCAGCGGATAGATGTAGCGGAAGGTGCGCGGATAGATGGTGCCGGGCGGGGTCGCCTGCACGATCCCCAGCCGGATCACCTCGCGGGTGTCCAGCCGCCAGGTGAGGATGTGCTTGCTGTCCGGCGACCAGCGGATCGAGACCGGCATGGTCGGATCCTCGGTCCCCTGCGCCAGGATGTCGGCGAGCAGGGGAATGCCGCGGCCATAGGGCTGGTCGCGGGTGCCGTCCTCGGTCAGCGCCACCTCACGGCCGCTGGCGACCTCCACGGCATAGAGGTTGAAGTCCCGCGCGACGATGCGGAAGCGGCCGTCAGGGGACAGCGCTTCCTCGCCATCGGCCGCGCCCTTCTCGGCCGGCGCGAGCGTGCCCTCGGCGCTCCAGCGCCAGCGCTTGCCGAACGCGCTGAACGCCAGCGCTGCGCCTTCGAGTTTGGGGTCCTCGATCGGCAGCGCGGCGGGCTTGAGCGGCTTGCCGGTCGTTTTTGCGAGTGCCTCGGCGATCGCGGCTTCCGGTGCGATCGGGCGCGATTGCGCGGTGGCGACGTCGAAATGGGCGACGATACGCTCGCCGTCGCGGCCGTGACGATAGACGATGCCCATGCTGTCGGTGGTGAAGGCGGCCCGCAGGCTGCGATCGACGACCAGCTTGGCGAGCCCGTCGCCGAGATAGCGATCCGCCGCGGCATAGCGCGCCTCGATCGCGACAGGCGCCGCCGGCGTCTGGGCCAGCGCGGCGAGCGGCACCGCCAGTGCCAGGGTGGCCGCGGCAACAGCGAACCGGGCGGAGCCGGACTTTCTTGCGCCCGCTCTGGTGCTGCCGATGCGTTCCCATACAAGCATGTGCGATCCCCCTTGCCCCGGTGATAGACCATGTCGGGTGACGCTGGTCAAGAATGTTATACGGTATATTATGACGTGTGAGAGAAGAATGCCCGCTTGACCCTCCCGCTGGGTATTCGTAGATCGTATACGATATTGAGGGGAGATAGTGATGCGGTCTACACGTCGGGAAATCTTGTCGAGCGCCGGCAGTGCGCTGCTTGCGGCGGGTACCGTCCCCGGCTTCGCGCGGGCGGCGGACGCGGGCGTGCTGCCGCGCAAGCCGGCGCCGCTGCCCCTCACCGCGATCCGGCTTCGCCCGTCCGACTTCGCGACGGCGGTGCAGGTCAATCACCGCTATCTGCTCCGCCTCGAACCCGATCGCCTGCTGCATAATTTCCGCAAATATGCCGGGCTCGCGCCCAAGGGCGCGCTGTATGGCGGGTGGGAGAGCGACACGATCGCCGGGCACACGCTCGGCCATTATCTCTCCGGGCTGGTGCTGACCTGGCAGCAGACCGACGATCCCGAGATGCGCCGCCGCGCCGACTATATCGTCGCCGAACTTGCCGAGGCGCAGGCGAAGCGGGGCACCGGCTATGTCGGCGCGCTGGGCCGCAAGGGCCCGGACGGCAAGATCGTCGATGGTGAGGCGATCTTCCCTGAGGTCATGCGCGGCGAGATCAAGTCGGGCGGCTTCGATCTCAACGGCTCCTGGTCGCCCCTCTACACCGTGCACAAGCTGTTCGCGGGGCTGCTCGACGTCCATGCCGGCTGGGGCAACCCCCAGGCGCTGCAGGTCACGCTGGGGCTCGCCGCCTATTTCGAGAAGGTGTTCGCGGCGCTCGACGATGCGCAGATGCAGCAGATGCTGGGCTGCGAATATGGCGGGCTCAACGAAAGCTATGCCGAGCTCTACGCCCGCACCCACGATGCGCGCTGGATGGTGGTGGCCAAGCGGCTGTACGA
>JAPJRE010000138.1 GCA_030824725.1 Sphingomonas sp. | reverse complement strand
GTGCGTATGTTCTTCTGGTGGGCGTGGTCTTTCTGGGGGGGGCCCTGGGCGTGGTATCGTTTGTGTTTTGTTGTAGTACGGGGGTGCGCGCGTCAGATCGCGCGCACCTCGGTGACTTCGGGAACGTAATATTTGAGCAGCTGTTCGATGCCGTTCTTCAGCGTCGCGGTGGACGAGGGGCAGCCCGAGCAGGCGCCCTGCATCTGGAGGAACACCTTGCCCTCGTTGAACCCGCGATAGACGATGTCGCCGCCGTCATTGGCGACGGCCGGGCGGATGCGGGTGTCGATCAACTCGCGGATCTGCGCGACGATGTCGGCATCCTCGGGATTGTCGCCGAAATCGGCGCTCTCCGGCGGCACGCTGAAGCCGGCGGCGGTACCCTGCTGGAACAGCGGCATGTTGGCCGAGAAATGATCGAGCAGGATGCCGAGCACGTCGGGTTTGAGGCTCGTCCACTCCACGCCGGGCGCGGCGGTGACGGAGATGAAGTCGCGACCGAAGAAAACGCCGGTCACGTCGCCGAGGCCGAACAGCGCATCGGCGAGCGGCGAGGCCTCGGCCTCTTCGGGGCTGGCGAAGTCTCGGGTGCCCGCCTCCATCACGATCCTGCCGGGCAGGAACTTGAGCGTGGCGGGATTGGGCGTGGCTTCGGTCTCGATCAGCATGGCGCTCACATGGGCGCGTCCTTGCGCCGGATCAAGCGGGTGGGAGGGAAACGCTGCGTTGCCTGGGGACTTCTCAAGCCCCACCCCTTGACGGGCAGGGCAATCGCATCCCCGAAATACGTCGTCATCCCCGCGAAAGCGGGTGCGATTGCCGCAACGGAAGGGGAGGAGCTTTAGGTAGAGCACCCCTCCCCCTTCTCCCACACATCGTGTAGGCCCGCGGGCGATGTTTCGCCGTCCGCTGCTCGCTTCGCTTCTCCTCGGCATTGCCTCCGCCACCGGCTTCGCGCCGCTGGAGTGGTGGCCGCTCGCCCTGCTCTGCTTCGCCGGGCTGTTCGCGCTGGTCCATGCAGCCCCCACGCTCCGCAGCGCGCTGCTCCGCGGCTGGCTGTTCGGGCTCGGCCACTTCACGCTGGGCGACAACTGGATCCAGCACGCCTTCGACTTCCAGGACAAGATGCCCCCCGTGCTGGGCTATTTTGCCGTGGTGCTGCTGGCGCTGTACCTTGCGATCTACCCGGCGCTGGCGATGGGCGCGGCCTGGGCGTTCGCGCGCAAGGTGAAGCCGCGTTCGGGCTGGGCCGAACCGGATCTTGGCTATGTCCTCGCCGGCGCCGGCGCCTGGATCGTCACCGAATGGCTGCGCGGCGTTGCGTTTACCGGCTATCCGTGGAACCCGCTGGGCGTGATCTGGGTGCCGGTGCCGGGGGTGCGCAACCTGGCCGCGCTGATTGGCAGCTATGCACTGTCCGGCGTGACGATTGCGATCGCCGGCAGCCTCTACCTCGTCTTCCAGCGCCAGTATCGCCCGCTCCTCGTCGCCGCCGTGGCGCTGCTCGCGCTGGGCCTTGGCTGGTCGGATCGCTGCGACAGGATCCGCTGCATCAGCACCGCAAGCGGCAAGGACGTGGTGATCGTCCAGCCCAATATCGGCCAGGACGCGGTCGGCCGCCCCGACTATGCCGAATTCCTCCTCAACCGGATGATCGCGCTCAGCGGCAAGCCCGGCGCGCTGCCGCGCCTCGTCGTCTGGCCCGAGGGCATGGTCGATTACTTCGTCGAGGACGGCTATCCGGTGCAATGGTACCGCCAGGACCCGCGTCTGGTCCGCGCCCGCATCGGCGCGGTGCTCGGCCCCTGGGACCAGGCGCTGATCGGCGGCAACGCGCTCGAATTCGGCCGCGACAGCCAGCTGCAGGGTGCCGGCAATTCCGTCTGGGCACTGGGGCCCGACGGCATGCTCGGCGGCCGCTACGACAAGGCACATCTGGTGCCCTATGGCGAATATCTGCCGATGCGCACGCTGCTCGCCCCGCTCGGCCTTGCCCGGCTGGTGATGGGCGATGTCGACTTCCTGCCCGGCCCCGGCCCGCGCGCGATCGCCGTGCCCGGCTTCGGCAATGCCGGCATCCAGATCTGCTACGAGATCATCTTCTCGGGACAGGTCGTGGACGAGGCGCATCGCCCCGACTTCCTGTTTAATCCCTCCAACGACGCCTGGTTCGGCAGCTGGGGCCCGCCGCAGCATCTGGCACAGGCCCGGTTGCGCGCGATCGAGGAAGGGTTACCCATATTGCGTTCCACCCCCACCGGCATCTCGGCGCTGATCGATGGGCATGGCCGCCTGCTCGGCACGGTGCCCGCCGGTCAGGCCGGCGCGATCCGCCTGCCGCTCCCCCGCCCGCTGGCGCCGACGCTGTTCTCGCGGACCGGCAACTGGATGGTGCTGCTCGTCGCGGTGCTTACGGGGTTGTTCGCGATTGCATATCGGCGCTTCGCCCGCTAGGGAGCACATATAAGGAAAGCTTTATATGGGCATGGCAACGGCCCGGCGATCCTTCCCAACCTGAGGAATTTACATGCGTTCCAACTATCTCTTCACGTCCGAGTCCGTTTCCGAGGGCCATCCCGACAAGGTCGCCGACCAGATTTCCGACTCGATCGTCGACCTGTTCCTGTCGAAGGATCCCGAAGCCCGCATCGCGTGCGAGACGCTGACCACCACCCAGCTGGTCGTCCTGGCCGGCGAAATCCGCTGCAAGGGTGTCTACGAGAACGGCGCCTGGGCCCCGGGCGCGCAGGAAGAGATCGAGAAGACCGTCCGCGAGACGGTGAAGCGCATCGGCTATGAGCAGTCGGGCTTCCACTGGCAGACCTTCCGCTTCGAGAACAACCTGCACGGCCAGTCGGCGCACATCGCGCAGGGCGTGGACGCGAGCGGCAACAAGGACGAAGGCGCCGGCGACCAGGGCATCATGTTCGGTTTCGCCTGCGACGAGACCCCGGACCTGATGCCGGCGACGCTCGACTACAGCCACAAGATCCTCGAGCGCATGGCCGCCGACCGCCACTCGGGCGCGGCGCCGTTCCTCGAGCCCGACGCCAAGAGTCAGGTCACGCTGCGCTTCGAGAACGGCAAGCCGGTCGCCGCGACCGCGATCGTCGTCTCGACCCAGCACGCCCCGGGCTATGACCAGGGCGAGAAGGAAGCCGAGCTCCACGCCTATGTGAAGAAGGTCGTTGCCGACCTGCTTCCGGCCGAGCTGCTCTCGGACGCGACCGAGTATCACATCAACCCGACCGGCTCGTTCGAAATCGGCGGCCCGGACGGTGACGCCGGCCTGACCGGCCGCAAGATCATCGTCGACACCTATGGCGGCGCTTCGCCGCACGGCGGCGGCGCGTTCAGCGGCAAGGATCCGACCAAGGTCGACCGTTCGGCGGCGTACATCACCCGCTATCTGGCGAAGAACATCGTCGCGGCCGGCCTCGCCCGTCGCTGCACGATCCAGCTCGCCTACGCCATCGGCGTGTCCAAGCCGCTGTCGCTCTATGTCGACACCCACGGCACCGGCACCGTCGGCGACGACAAGATCGAGCAGGCGATCCAGGGCATCGAGAAGCTGGGCGGCCTCACCCCGCGCGGCATCCGCACCCACCTGGGCCTCAACAAGCCGATCTACCAGCCGACCGCTGCCTATGGCCACTTCGGCCGCAAGCCCGAGGGCGATTTCTTCCCTTGGGAGCGCACCGATCTGGTCGAGGACCTGAAGGCCGCGCTTGCCGCCTGATCGGCTCTTCTGATCCGAAGATGAAAAGAGCCCCGCCGGCACCCGCCGCGCGGGGCTTTTTCATGGCCGCGGCGTCCGCTCGTTTCACTGCCGATCTATAAGAATCCTGGGCCCGTCATGGTTAACGCGGGCAGTGGAGGAAATACGGATGGCTCTCGCCGCAGGGGACTGGCAGCCGACGCCCGAGGCCGGGCTGCACCTCGCTTTCCGGCCGGTGCACGATGTCGTCATGGGCCGCGTCTACGCCTATGAAGCAATTCTGCGCGGACCGGACGGCGAGGAGGGCGACGAGATCCTCGCCCAGATTCCCGCCGCGCGGCACGCCGAACTCGATCGCCGCGTCGCCGCCGCCGCCGTCTACCGGGCGATGGATGCGGGGCTGGGCAGGATGCCCGCGCGCCTGCTGATTCCGATCCTCGCGCCGACCGCGGCCCCGGCAGGCGCCTCGCTGGCCGCCGCCGCCGAGGCCTGCCGCCGCACCGGGCTCGCCGTCGAGCGCCTGATCTTTGGCATCCATGGTTTTGCCGATGTGCCCGGCCAGCAGCTCGCCGATCTGGTGGACGGTCATCGCCGCGCGGGCAGCATCACCGCCTTTGTCGGCCTCGGCCACGATCCGGTGGGCTTCACCCCCTGCGTCCGCTACCGCCCGGAGATGGTCCGGCTTGATCCCGAGCTGGTGCACGGCATCGATTCAAGCTGGTCGCGCCGGCTGATGCTGGAGGAACTGGCGCCGCGGCTGCGCGAGCTGGGCATCCGCGTCATCGCCGACGGCGTGGAGCACGCGCCGGTGCTCCAGCGGCTGCGCAGCTTCGGCATCTTCCACGTCCAGGGCGCGATGGTGTCGCCGCCGGTGCCGGGGATGCTGCCGCCGACCCGCATCGCCCGGCCAGCCGCTGCGGCTTGAGGCTGGCGTTGTTCCGACGCCTTCTAAACGCTGGCGCCCGCCACATATTCACCGTCATCCTCGCGAAAGCGGGGATCCATTGCCGCAGGTGGATCGGCGCTTTCCGAGGCGCACAGGCTGATGGATTCCCGCCTTCGCGGGCATGACGAGACTTTGGGTGGAGCTGCAACCGCATAACCAGCGGCAGGTGCAAACCGCCGTGCCTTCCCTCATGAACACGGTGGTTCCCCGAGCGTCACCATCAACGCTCGGGTAATCACTTCCGCCTACCATTCGAAGCAGGGGATCCAGCTTGGAGATGCCCCGTGCTCGACCCAATCGCCCCCGCTCCGCTTCAGGACGCGCTTCGCCGGGACTGGTTCGCGATGGCGTTCCAGCCGGTCGTCAACACCACGACCCTGATCGTTACCGCCTATGAGGCGACGTTCCGCGGCCCCGAGGGCGAGGATCCTGCCGCCTTTGTCGAGACGCTGGCCGAGGACAAGCGCCCCACCTTCGATCTGCGCTGCCGCGTCGCCGCGATCGAGCAGGCAATGGCGCTGGGCATCACCGAACGCCACACCCGCCTCGCGATCAAGGTGATGCCGCGCTACATCACCGATCCCGACGCCGATGCCGATCGCATGCTGCGCATCGTGCGCCGACTCGGCTTCCCCGCCCGTGAGCTCGTCTTCGAGTTCAGCGATCGCGACCATCTCGAAAGCGAGCGCATGCTTCGGCTGATGAAGGCCTATCGCAAGCTCGGCTTCCTGATCGCCTTCGATGATTTTGGCGCGGGCGACATGGGGCTGGACCTGGTTTCCGCCTTCACCCCGGACACGCTCAAGCTCGCGCCCGAGCTGGTGCGCAGCCTGTGCAGCAGCTGGGCCAAGCGAATCGTCGTCGAGCGCGTCGCCGAAATCGCCAAGAAGGGCCGCATCCGGCTGATCGCCGAAGGCGTCTCGACTCGCGCGGAGCATGATCGGCTGCGGTCGCTGGACGTAACGCTGATGCAGGGCGACCTGATCGCGCTGCCCCAGGTGGGCGCGCTGCCGGCGCCTGCGCTGCGGCTCAACGCGGCGGCGTGAGGGCGAATCGCGGAATCGTTTGCAGTCGCCGAATGCAAGCTTCGTAGATTCCCCAACCGTTTGAATCCGCTGCGGCAACGCACGGAATGGGAGGGTCGGGCCGGATTGGGTAGCCAAGCTTCAGGTTCAGCAGAATCGAGTAGAGGAGCACAGGCCATGGCCACCACGATGGATCTTCGGATCGACCTGCAGCCGATCGCGGCACAGGGCAGCACCGAACCCTTCGCATGGCACGCCGAGATCCAGGCGCGCGCCCAGGCCTTCCACACCGTCGATGCGATCCTGCTGGGCGAAGACCGTGCCGAGCTGGAAGCCGCCCGCCTCGATCGCGCCTTCGCCGCCGCTGCAGAAGCCGGCCTGGCCGAGACCGGCGCGCTGCTGGCGGTGCCGGTCCAGGTCCGCGCCGGCTCGCCCGATCGCCTGCTCGGCCACCTGTTCCGCGCCGCGCTGCGCCACCGTTTCCCGCTCGACCGGATCGTCGTCGAGATCAGCGCGGACGAATCGACCGATCGCGACGCCGCCGCCGCGATGATCCACGCCTGCACCGATCGCGGCATGATGATCGGCCTGAGCGACTTCGCCGCCGGTCCGCTGGCGCTGGGCCTGCTCGCCCATTGCTCGCCGCGGCTGATCCGCCTCGCGCGCGCGCTGGTCCACCATCTCGAGGCCGCGCCGGCCCGCGCCCGGCTGGTCGAAGGCGTGCTGCGCCTCGCCCGCGGCATGGGCGTCACCGTGATCGCGCCCCTCCCCAGCGAGGAAGTCGAGCAGCGCGCCGCCGTCGCCGCCGGGCTCCGCCACTTCGAAGGCCTGCCGAACGCCGCGCCGCGCGTCCGCCGCTACACCCACCCGATTCGCCGCTGGAGCGCATCCACGGCCGGGCCCCGCCTCGCCGCCTGAACGCCCCGGATTTGCCAGCGCGCGGCGGCGCGACTATGCGCTGCGCCCCATGGCCGATCCCATCACTCTCCGTCGTCTCTATGGCCGCCGCCAAGGCCACAAGCTCCGCCAGGGCCAGTCCGCGCTGGTCGAGGAACTGCTGCCCCAGGTGAGCGTGCCCGATGCGGGTCCGCTCGATGCGCAGGCCCTGTTCGGCGACGACCGTCCCCTCGAATTCGAGATCGGCTTCGGCGGCGGCGAGCATCTCGCCGGCCAGGCGACGATGCGCCCCGACCATGGCTTCATCGGCTGCGAGCCCTTCCTCAACGGCGTGGTCGGCGCGCTCAACCATATCCGCGATGGCGAACTCGCGAACGTCCGCCTCCACATGGGCGACGCGCTCGAGGTGATGGAGCGACTGCCCGACGCGAGCCTGTCGCGCGTCTACCTGCTCCACCCCGATCCCTGGCCCAAGGCGCGCCACGCCAAGCGCCGCATGGTCAACCACGGCCCGCTCGACCTGATCGCGGCCAAGCTCAAGCCCGGCAGCGAGTTCCGCCTCGGCACCGACGATCCCACCTATTGCCGCTGGGCGATGATGGTGCTGGGCCAGCGCAAGGATTTCGCCTGGCAGGCCAAGGCCGCGCAGGACTTCCTCACCCGCCCCGCCGATTGGCCCGAGACCCGCTACGAGCGCAAGGCGCGCCGCCAGGGGCATGAGGTCTGGTACTTCCGCTATGTCCGGGTCTGAGCCCGGCCACCGCATCGAAAGCGTCGAGACGGTCTATCAGGGCTGGGGGCGCATGTTGCTGGCGACACTGCGGACGCCGGATGGCACCCTCATCACGCGCCAGATCGAGGATCATGGCGATGCCGTCGCGGTGCTCCCCTATGATGCCGAACGGGGCACCGTGCTGCTGGTCCGCCAGTCGCGCCCGCCGCTGATCTTCCGGGGCGAACCAGGCTCGGTCTACGAGGCGCTCGCCGGGCGCATCGATCCGGGCGAGGATGCCGGCAGCACCGCCCGCCGCGAGGCGATGGAGGAATGCGGCGTCGCCCTCGGCGCGATCGACCTGGTCGGCCATTTCTTCGCGATGCCGGCGGTCTCGACCGAGCGGCTGAGCCTCTATCTCGCGCCCTACAGCCTTGCCGATCGCACCAGCGCGGGCGGCGGGCTTGCCCACGACCATGAGGATATCGAGGTGATCGAAATGCGGCTCGATGATCTTTGGGAGAAGGGCATGGCGGCGCTGGCGGACATGAAGACCGCGATTTTGGTTCTTGCCCTGCGTGAGCGCCTCGCCGCTCAGGCCTGGCCGCCCGCCGCCTGACCGCTGCGGCGCCAGGCCCCGCGCAGCATGCGCGCGGCGCAGGCGTCCAATCCCGGCCGCACGAAGATCCAGTCGCGGATCGCCGGGCCGGGGGTGGCGCCCATGGTCTGCTTGTAGCCGCTGTCGCCCGCGCCCCAATCGACCAGCCTCACCCCGCGCTCGCGGGCGCGCAGCAGGTTGCGATATTGGAGCAGCTTGCCCGGCGAATGCTTCGCCACCGGCAGATCGTAGCTGTTGGCGATAGCATAGCAGCCCGCCACGTGCCGGTCGAGCAGCGTCCAGCCGGTCGCAAGCGCACGCGCCTTGAGCCAGTCGAGCGCCGGATCGCCGTCATAGACCGGCCCGATCCGCAGCGCCCGCACGCGTCGCGCCAGCGCGCCGAGCAGCGCATCCGCCGCCGCCGCGCTTGCGCCTTCCGCCACGGGGAAGCTGCGGAATGGCCAGTAGCAGCCGGGAATCTCCGCCAGCCCCAGCCAGCCCGGTCCCTTGGCGACCAAGGGCAGCACGGCCACGGGCACGCCCGCCTCCTCCACTCCCAGCGTCCGCGCCGTCCCGCCATAGGCCTGCAGCGCCGCGGCGTATCAGGCGCGGCGGAGGAAGCGGTGCCCCTCGGCGGCACGCATGGCGGCGTCGTCCAGCGCATCGGCAAGGCTTCGAAGCGGACGACGGGAGCCATGCATCCAGCCTATGCCCTCACCCGTTACCATCCGGTGCAACCCATGCTTGCACGCGCCGCACTACGCCTTGCATAAGGAGCATGCATGGAAGGTCCCTATCTCTCCACCGTATCGGATACGATCCAGGCCGCGATCGCGCCGGTGTTCCTGCTCGCCGGCATCGGCGCGTTCCTCAACACCATGGTCGGCCGGCTCGCCCGCATCATCGATCGCGCGCGGGTAATCGAGGAACTGCACCCGCGCTCCAGCGGCCCCGAGCATGACCGCCATGTCTGGGAACTCCGCATCATCGATCGCCGCATCTCGGTGATCAACAACGCGATCTTCCTGTGCACCGCCAGCGCGCTCGCCATCTGCCTGGTCGTCGCGCTGATGTTCGTCTCGCGGCTGGCCAATCTGCACGTCGGCATCTGGGTAGCCGTCGCCTTCATCATTTCGATGCTGCTGCTGATCGCGGGGCTGCTCTATTTCCTCGTCGAGGTGCGGATGTCGCTCAAGGCGATCCATGTCCGCGCGGAACTGCTCGAACTTGATTCCTAGACCATTGCCCTGAAGCCCCTGCCTGACTAACACCCCGCTTCCATTCCACGGTCGGGCAGGCAATGGCGGACGCACCTCTTATCGGCATCATCATGGGCAGCACCTCCGATTGGGAGACGATGCGCCACGCGGCCGACATTCTCACCGAACTGGGCGTGCCGCACGAGACCAAGGTCGTCTCCGCGCATCGTACCCCGCAGCGGCTCTATGACTATGCCACCGGCGCGGCCGACCGCGGACTCAAGGTG
>JAPJRE010000137.1 GCA_030824725.1 Sphingomonas sp. | reverse complement strand
GTCCTTGCACGAGCCGGGCTCGGATTCGTCGGCGTTGATAACGAGGAAGCTCGGACGCTCGGGCGTCGGGTTTTTCGGCATGAAGCTCCACTTCATGCCCGTCGGGAAGCCGGCGCCGCCACGCCCGCGCAGGCCCGAGGCCTTGATGCGGTCGATGATGGTATCCGGGCCCAGCTCCAGCAGCGCCTTGGTGTTGTCCCACGCGCCGCGCGCACGGGCGGCGTCGAGGTGCCACGACTGGTAGCCGTAGAGATTGGTGAAGATGCGGTCCTTGTCCTGAAGCACCTTAGCGTCCCTTCCCGACCAGCTTCTGTACGAACAGATAGAAGACTACGGCCAGACCGATCAGGACCAGCGTCCCGATCAAGTTAAATGCAAGCTTGAGCACCCAGCCGAGCACGACGATGCCGCCGATGATGGCCAGGATGGTGACGATGAGGCTGTTGCCCCGCATCACCATTCGCCCCGATAGTCATGGTTCTCATGGACCATCGCGGTGAGCGTCGTCGGTCCGCCCAGCGGCTCGACGGTGTGGCGGCCCGGCTCCTGCGTGCCGGTCTTGGGGCTCTCGCCCTTGGCCAGCGCGTCGAGGATCGCGAGGGTGCGATCGTAATCAAGGTCTTCGAAATTGTCGTCGTTGATCTGCACCATCGGCGCCGACGAGCAATTGCCCATGCACTCGACCTCGGTGAGCGTGAACAGCCCGTCCGCGGTGGTGTGGCCCTTCTTGAGCCCGCGCGACTTGCACGCGGCCATCACGTCGTCGCTCCCGCGCAGCATGCACGGCGTCGTGCCGCAGACCTGCACATGGTAGCGGCCGACCGGCACCAGGTTGAACATGGTGTAGAAGGTCGCGACCTCGAACACGCGGATATAGGGCATGTCCAGTTCGCGGGCGACGAACTCGATCACCGGAACCGGAAGCCAGCCTTGCGTGTTCGTCTCGGCACCCACCTGGCGCTGCGCCAGGTCGAGGAACGGGATGGTGCACGACATCTGGCGACCCGCCGGATAGCGCGCCATGATTTCGCGCGCCTTCTCGGCATTGGCCGGCGTCCAGGCGAAATTGCCCCAGCGCGCGCGGACTTCCGCTTCGTCGGGGAGTTGGGGTGCGTCAGCCATCAGCGGATAAACTCCACCCGATCGACCTTGTCGTCGGAGAACGTATAAATGGACATCACCTCGAAGGGCTCGGCCTCGGGCGAGCGCGACACCTTCTCGTGCAGCACGACGGTCTCGCCGAGCGCATAGGAGGCAAGGACGTCGGCGCGGTTGTGCGGGAACTCGGCGAACATCGCCTTCAGCCCCGAACGGACGCCTTCGCGGCCCTCGCGCAGCACGGCGCCGCGATAGGTTGCCTCGCAGACGCCGTCGGTCATCAGCGCGACATAGCCGTCGGCATCCTGCGCATTGTAGCGCGCGATCATTGCATGGGTCGTGGCGATACGATCCGTGCTCACCGGTCGCACTCCCCGAACACGATGTCCATCGCGCCCAGGATGGCGGTGATGTCGGCGAGCATGTGCCCCTTGGACATGAAGTCCATCGCCTGCAGGTGGCTGAACGCGGTCGGGCGCACCTTGCAGCGATACGGCTTGTTGGTGCCGTCCGAGACCAGGTACACGCCGAACTCGCCCTTGGGGCTCTCGGTCGCGACATACACTTCGCCCGCCGGCACGTGATAGCCTTCGGTGAAGAGCTTGAAGTGATGGATCAGCGCTTCCATCGACTGCTTCATCTCGCCGCGCTTCGGGGCCCCTACCTTACGGTCGAGCGTCAGGACCGGGCCTTCCGGCATGTCCTGGATGCACTGCTTGATGATGCGGGCCGACTGGTAGACTTCCTCGACGCGGACCATGAAGCGATCATAGCAATCGCCGCGGGTGCCGACGGGGATCTCGAAGTCGACGCGGTCGTACACGTCATAGGGCTGCGCGCGGCGGATGTCCCACGGAATGCCGGCGGCACGGATCATCGGGCCGGAGAAGCCCCACTTGATCGCGTCCTCGCGGCTCACCGTGGCGATGTCGACGTTGCGCTGCTTGAAGATGCGGTTCTCGGCGACCAGGCTGATCGCGTCACCGAACAGCTGCGGCAGGCGCGTGTCGAGCCATTCCGCGATGTCGTTCAGCAGCTTGACCGGCACGTCCTGGCGAACCCCGCCGACGCGGTAATAGTTCGAGTGCATGCGCGCGCCCGAGGCCCGCTCGAAGAAGTTCAGGCAGTCCTCGCGGATCTCGAACATCCACAGGTTCGGCGTCATCGCGCCGACGTCCATCACGTGCGAACCGAGGTTCAGCATGTGGTTGCAGATTCGGGTCAGCTCGGCGAACAGCACGCGGAGATACTGGCCGCGCAGCGGCACCTCGAGATCGAGCAGCTTCTCGACCGCGAGGACGAAGCTGTGCTCCATCGCCAGCGGCGAGCAGTAATCGAAGCGATCGAAGTACGGCAGCGCCTGGGTGTAGGTCTTGTACTCGATCAGCTTCTCGGTGCCGCGGTGGAGCAGGCCGACATGCGGGTCGATGCGCTCGATGATCTCGCCGTCCAGTTCGGTGACGAGACGGAGCACGCCGTGCGCCGCGGGATGCTGCGGGCCGAAGTTGATCGTGTAGTTCGCGATCGAGGTATCGCCCGTCGCCGGGTCGATGTCGCGCTCCATGATCTTGTCGACGGTATCGCTCATTTGTTCTGCCCTTCGCCCTTGGTCGGGATCACGTCCGGATCCTTGGGCTTCTCGCCGGGCTGATTGCCCGGGTGCGGCTGGCCGGCGCCGGTCTGGGCCGGGCTGTCGGTGGTCTTGGTGTCCTTGCCCTCCGCAGCCTGGCTCGCGGCCGGGGCCGCGTCGGCCTTGGCGACCTGCGCGGCGGTAGCCGGCGTCGGCGCACCCTTGGCTTCGGGCTGCGGTGCCTTCTCGTCGCCGGGGAGGACGTATTTGGCGCCTTCCCACGGGCTCATGAAGTCGAAGTTGCGGAAGTCCTGCGCCAGGCTGACCGGCTCATAGACCACGCGCTTCGCCTCTTCCGAGTAGCGCACCTCGACATACCCGGTCATCGGGAAGTCCTTGCGCAGCGGATGGCCCTGGAAACCGTAGTCGGTCAGGATGCGGCGGAGATCGTCATTGCCCTCGAACAGCACGCCGTACATGTCGTACGTCTCGCGCTCGAGCCAGCCGGCGACCGGCCAGATGTCGGTCACGCTCGGCACCGGCTTTTCCTCGTCGGTGGTGACGCGGACGCGGATACGGTGGTTCCGGGTGAACGACAGCAGCTGGTAGACGACGTCGAAACGCTCCGCGCGCTGCGGATAGTCGACACCGGCGATCTCGCTGAGCTGCTGATATTCCAGGCCCGGCGTGTCGCGCAGCGCGAGCATCGCGTCGCACAGCTTCTCGCGGACGACGGTGAGCGACACCTCGCCCACGGCATCCTTCGCCTCGACCAGCATGTCGCCGAGCGCGGCCTTGGCCGCCTCGATCACGCCGTCGTTGGCGGCATAGCGGGGAGCCGGCGCCCTCACCGGTCCAGGCTCCCGATGCGGCGGATCTTCCGCTGCAGCTGCATCACGCCGTAGAGCAGCGCCTCGGCGGTCGGCGGGCAGCCGGGGACGTAGATGTCCACGGGCACCACGCGATCGCAGCCGCGCACGACGCTGTAGCTATAGTGGTAATAGCCGCCGCCATTGGCGCAGCTGCCCATCGAAATCACGTATTTCGGTTCCGACATCTGGTCATAGACCCGGCGCAGCGCCGGGGCCATCTTGTTGCACAGCGTGCCCGCGACGATCATCACGTCCGACTGGCGCGGCGACGCGCGCGGGGCGGCGCCGAAGCGCTCCATGTCGTAGCGCGGCATGTTGACGTGGATCATCTCCACCGCGCAGCATGCCAGGCCGAAGGTCATCCACCACAGCGAGCCGGTACGGGCCCACTGGAACAGCTCCTCGGTGGAGGTGACCAGGAAACCCTTGTCCGAAATCTCGGCATTGATGTCGTTCAGGAAGCCGACGTCCGGGAGGGTTCCCGGCGGGGGCGGCGCCGAAAGCTCTACTCCCATTCCAGGGCTCCCTTCTTCCACGCATAGATTAGGCCGAGCGCCAGCTCGGCGACAAAGATCATCATCGAAATCCAGGCGGTCCAGCCCAGGGTGAACACGCTCACCGCCCAGGGGTAGAGGAACGCCGCTTCGAGATCGAACACGATGAACAGGATGGCGACGAGGTAGAAGCGCACGTCGAACTGGCTGCGCGAATCCTCGAAGGCGGGGAAGCCGCACTCATATTCGGTGAGCTTTTCCGGCGTCGGCTTGTTCGTGCCGGTGAGGCGCGAGACGAGCATCGGCAGGAACACGAACGTGCCCGAGAGCAACAGGGCGATCCCCAGGAATATCAGGATCGGGAGATATTGTGACAGGTCGACCAATGGCCTTCTCTTCTCGCGACTGCGGAATCTTGAGCGGCTTCTAGGACCATGATCCCGGTGCGGCAAGGCCTGGAACCGCTGAGAATCATTCGCAATTGTTAAGGGGCGGTGAACGGGCCCCGCCCGCCTTCAGCCAAGCGTATGAATTCGGATGGAATGGGAGGTGCCGTCGATCGTCGCGGGGACGAACCGAGCGCCCGGACTTCCCCCTGGGACAGGGAGCGCGGGGGCATTAATGATCGTCGCCAGCCGCTTTGCGAGGAAACCGCGCGCGCCCTGCCCTTCCTGGTCGCGCGCGATGATCAGCAGCTTTGCGTCCTCGGGCTCGACGCCCGGCTCGACGCCATAGACCGAGATCGGCGCACCGCGATGATCGGCGAGCCCGCACAGGCCCGAATAGTCCTCGACTCGCGAGGAAAGCCCGCGGAAGGGCACCACTTCACGGATCGCGTCGAGCGGCGTGGCGAGCAGTCGCGCGCCGGTATCGAAGATCAGGAAGGCGTTGGTGGAGGCAGCACCCTCGCGCGCCGCGATGGTCGCGCGGCCCTCCGCCGGGGCGGGCGCACGGCACAAGGCCGCCATTGCCTTGATCGCCGGATCGGCGCGTACTGCGTCGGTGTCCAGCACCAGGTTCTGGCCGCCCGCCGGATCGGTGGCGATGCCCGCGAACAGCGCGCTGCGCGCGGCAAGCCCCGCCGGAACCGGCCCGAACTTGTCGTCGGGGATTCGGGCGACGCTGCGCACGCTCTCGACATGCCAGCCGACCAGCTTGTCGGGCGCGATGCGCAACAGGATGACCGGGCCCGGCGACTCCTCTGGAGTTGCGCCGTCGAGGCCCAGCGTCGCGAGTTGGTCGAAGACGCGGACGTCGCGGCCGAGATAGTTGACGTTGCGCGCCCAGCCGGGGGCCGGAACCGCGCAGCGCCGCAGACTGATCGCCGGCGCGGTGCTCTCCACCAGATGGCTGTCGATCGCGATGTCGACGCCGGCCACCGTCACCAGCACGAACGGCCGAGCGCGGGCCAGCGCCGCACTGTCGGCCTCACGCGCATGGCAGCGCACCAGCGGCAGATTGCGCATCGCGAACAGCGCCTCGGGATCAAGAATGCCGACGAGATGCGCCTCGCGGACAAAGGCGCGGTCGACGAGCCGCGCGGCCCCGCCCGAGTCGACGAGTTCGCGCACGGCCGAGACGGGGATGCGGTACAGGCCGGAGACCGTATCGATCCGGAGCCCGAGCAGCACATCGTCCTTGCGCAGCACCACGATCGTCCCGCCCGTCCCCGTCCGCTCGCCGAAGCCGAGCAACAGGGTGACGTCGACCACCGGGATGACGTCGCCGCGCACCCCGATCGAGCCGATCAGCGCGGGATGGCTGCCGAAGCAAGGCCCCATCGCCGCCGGACACGGCACGACCTCGCGCACCCAGTCCACCGGCACCGCCAGTTCGATCCCGCACAGCCGGAGCAGGCCGACGTCGATATGGCGCCGCCCCGCCTCCCCCACCGGTGCGGTAAGCTCGGTCCCCATGGCCTCGCTCACATCTTGCTGTGGGTGGAGGTCGCGAGTTCGTCGATCATCGCCACTACCTGGCGCGAGGTCTCGCGCTGCGCGCCGACCGACTGGGCGATGCCCGAGATCGCGCCCGTGGTCTTGTCGACACAGCCGGCAATCGCCTCAAAGGCTTCGCGCGCCGAGCGCGAGCGTTCGGTGCCCTGGGTGACGCGCTCGCTCGACTCGCCGATCAGCCGGGTGATCTCCTCCGCCGCCGAGGCGCTGCGCTCGGCGAGCTTGCGCACCTCCTCGGCGACGATCGAGAAGCCGACACCGTGCTCGCCGGCGCGTGCCGCCTCGATCGCGGCGTTGAAGGCGAGCAGGTTGGTCTGGCCGGCAAGATCGCCGATCACGTCGACGATGCTGGAGATCTTCTTCGACGAGGCAGCCATCAGTTCCATCGATTCGATCGTGCCCTCGATCGCGCTGGTGCCGCGATCGGCCGCCGCCTGGGTCTCGCTGGCGAGGCCGGTGGCGCTGCAGGCGCCTTCGCTGATCGTCTTGATCGCCTCGGAGAGATCGCCGACGACGCCCTGCATCTGCTCGGTCTTGGCGGCGATCTTGCGCTCGAGCATCACCTGGTCGGTGACGTCATAGGCATATTTGATCACCCGCGACGGATTGCCCTGCAGGTCGAACACGGGCGAGTAGCTCGCCTGGATGAACACGTCGCGGTCATATTTGCCGATCCGGTGGAAACGGCCCGACTGGCCTTCGCCGCGCCCGAGCGAGCGCCAGAAATCGCCATATTCCTTCGACTTGAGGTGCGCGGGATCGACGAACATCGAATGGTGCCGCCCCTGGATCTCGCGCAGGGTATAGCCCATGGTCGAGAGGAAATTCTCGTTCGCGGTGAGGATCTCGCCCTCGAGGCTGAACTCGATGGTGGCGAGGCTGCGGTCGACTGCCTGCGCCCTGCTCTTGCCTTCGATCGCCGCCTTCTTGCGCTCGGTGATGTCGTGCGCGAACTTGACCACCTTCACGACGTTGCCGAGGCCATCGAAGATCGGGTTGTAGGTCGCGTTGAGCCAGATCTCCTCGCCTGCCTTGTTGCGGCGGCGGAAGTCCCCGGCGATATATTCGCCATGCGCCAGATCGGTCCAGAAGCGCGCATATTCCTGCGAATGCACCAGCTCGGCGTCGCAGAACATCTTGTGGTGCTTGCCCACCACGTCCTCGCGACGATAGCCCGTCGCATTCAGGAAATTGTCGTTCGCCTCGAGGACCATGCCCTCGGGGGTGAATTCGATCACCGCCTGGGCGCGGTTGATCGCGGCGACCTTGCCCTCGGCGTCGGCCGCACGCTGCGTCTGCTCGGTGATGTCATGGGCGTATTTCACCACCTTGATCAGCTTGCCATCGACGTCGACGATCGGGTTGTAGGTCGCCCGGATCCACACCCGGCGACCGTCCTTTCCGATCCGCGGAAAAATGCCGGCCTGGAACTCGCCCGCCGACAGCGCACGCCAGAAATTGGCATAGTCCTCGGTCTTCACATAGTCCGGATCGCAGCAGGTACGGTGGTGCTTGCCGATCAGTTCGCTGCGCTCATAGCCCATCATCTGCAGGAACATGTCGTTGGCGGCAACGACATGGCCGCTGGTGTCGAACTCGATCACGGCTGTCGATCGGTCGAGCGCCGCAAGCTTCCCTGCCGCTTCGGCGCTCTCGGTCTGCGACTTGGTCACATCCATCGCGAACTTGACGATCTTTACCGGCAGCCCCTGATGGTCGAGGATGGGGTTGTAGGTCGCCTGGATCCAGCGATCGCTGCCGTCCTTGGCCACGCGCTTGTACAGGCCGCCATCGAACTCGCCGCGGCCCAGCCGCTCCCAGAACTGACGATAGGCAGGCGAGCGGGCATGTTCGGCGGTGCAGAAGATGCGGTGGTGCTGGCCGATCAGCTCCTCGGCCTTGTAACCGAGCAGATCACAGAAATTCTCGTTGGCGCTGAGCACGCGGCCCGAGAGATCGAACTCGATCATCGCGGTCGCACGGCTGAAGGCATTGAGCACGCTGCGGTTCAGCGCTGCCTCGATCTGCGGGCCGCGCACATCCCGGCCGATCAGGATGACGCTCTTCACCGCACCCTTGTCATCCTTCACCGGGGCGTAATGGCCGGCGATCCAGGCGTCCTTGCCCTGGCAGCCGTTGCGGCGAGCAGTTTCCTCGATCGTTTCGCCGGCGCGCAGCCGCTCCCAGAAGGCCGCATAGGCGGGACTTGCGGCATAGTCCTCGTCGCAGAAGAGGCGGTGGTGCTCGCCGACCACGGTTTCGAGCACGCAGCCCATCGCATCGAGAAAATGCTGGTTGGCGCGGGTCAGGATGCCGTCGGGGCTGAACTCGGCCACTGCATAGAGGCGGTCGAGCACGGACCCCACGTCATGGCAGAACGCCTCGTCCGATGCCTCTCCCCGACGCCCCTTGCCGAGGCCGCCCGCTTCCATGTTCATGCGCCGTTCGTCCCAGTTCGCCCCGGCTTGATGGCCGAAGGCGTTTTAAGGAACTTATAGGGCGCAAATCCTCGGAAACGGCCGGGAAATAAAGTTAATTTCCCGGCTCCGTAGTCGTACGGAAAGCGTCAGCGCAGCGCGTTGGCGACCAGCTTGTGGAGCTTCGAGTGCAGCCCGTCATTGGCGGCGAGGAACTGGTTGCGCTGCATCGCCATGTCCTGGCCGCGATAGTCGGTGACGAAGCCGCCGGCTTCCCTGACGAGCAGCATGCCCGCCGCGACGTCCCAGGGCTTCAGGTCCGATTCCCAATAGCCGTCGAAGCGGCCCGCGGCGACCCAGGCGAGGTCGAGTGCCGCCGAGCCGAGCCGGCGGATGCCCGCCACCTCGGGCGCCACCGCACCGAAGATGCGGCTCCATTCGGCGAAATTGCCATGCCCCATGAACGGGATGCCGGTGGCGATCAGCGACTCCGAAAGGTCGCGCCGCGAGGAGACGCGTAGCCGCTGGTCCTGCAGCCAGGCGCCACGGCCCTTCTCGGCCCAGAAGCTCTCGTCGGTCAGCGGCTGGTAGACCAGGCCGTGGGTGATTTCGGGCTTGCCCTGCGCGCCATTGGGGTCCTCGACCGCGATCACGATCGCGAAATGCGGGATGCCGTGGAGGAAATTGGTGGTGCCGTCGAGCGGATCGACGATGAAGCGCGGCTTGTCCGGATCGCCCGGCAGCTCGCCGCCCTCTTCGGCGAGGATGCGCCAGTCGGGCCGCGCCTTGCGCAGTTCCTCGATCAGCGTCTGCTCGGCGCGCTTGTCGGCCATGCTCACGAAATCGGCCGGGCCCTTGCGGCTGACCTGCAGGTGCTGGACCTCGTTGAAGTCGCGACGCAGCCGCGGCGCGGCCTTGCGGGCGGCACGGTCCATGACGGTGAGAAGGCCGGAATGCGCTACCATATCAATCTCTCTCC
>JAPJRE010000136.1 GCA_030824725.1 Sphingomonas sp. | reverse complement strand
CCATACCAACCCCGGACTCCAGTTATGACTGGTAGAGCTTTGGGGAGCACGTCATGTCCGGTACTTTATACGCGGACTTCGCCACTTTGACCAGTTTATAGTTCACCAAAAGTAAACCTAGAAAAAGATCTTATAAATCAAAGACATGCACGGGGTCATTTCGAGGTGATGAACGTTTGCGCAACCTGAAATGAGGCGGACATGTTTTCGCACCGCAGCGCTGTGAATGGCCGGCTCTACGAATCAGATTTGATGTTCACAATCGTGCATTCACAGAGATCGGCGCAGGCGCGTCCAGTCCCGAAAGTCCCCCACAGGCACTGTAGGTGGTGCTCCGGCTGCCGGTAAGTCGCTGCGCTTCTGCTGCGATTGCTGCCATCATCTCGGCAGAAAGTTCGATCTGCCGGGAAAGTATTCGGGAGTTGACGATAGAAGCGTCGCGCAACGCACGACTCGCTTCCGAAAGCTGTTCGCGCGCGTCCGGCTCCAATGTTTCCAGCCAATCGTCCGGGCTCTCGCGCTTCAGGCGCGCGACTTCGGCTTCGATGCGGCCGGCGAGGCGCAGCTTGGCATCGGCGATTTCCCCCAGTTCCGGAACGTAGGGCGTGCGGGCGAGCCGTTCGCTTTCCTCTTCCATCAGGGAAGTGAGCGAAATCATCGCATCGACGAGTTGCGTGATCATTTCTGTCCTTGCTGAAGCTTGAGGATCTGGTCGACGACGGCCGGCGCGAGGCCGATTCCGCCGCGGCGCGCCATTTCGGCGCCGAGCTTCTCGGCGAGCACGCCGCGGAAGATCTCCTCGCCGTTGCCGCCGCCGAACTGTTCGTCCTGCTGCACGCTCTGCAGCATGAGCTGGGTCACCTGGCCCAGGAAGACGCTTTCGAATTCCTGCGCGGTCTTGGCGTTCTTCGGGTCCACCTTGGGCAGCGGCTTGGCGGGCTGGGTCGCGCCGGCCGCGGCGGCCTGGGGCAGGGGGGAGAGATCGGTCATCACTGTACCTCGATTTCAGCCTGGAGCGCGCCGGCGGTCTTGATTGCCTGAAGGATGGTGATCAGGTCGCGCGGCGAGACGCCCAGCGTGTTGAGCCCGCTGACCAGTGCCTTGAGCGACGAGCCGTTGATCACGGCCAGGCTGGCGCCATTGCCGTCGTTCACCTGCACCTGGGTGCGCGGCACCACCGTCGTCTGGCCCTGCGCGAAGGGACCGGGCTGGGAGACCTGCGGGGTTTCGGTGACCGAGATGGTCAGGCCGCCCTGGGCGATCGCGACCGGCGTGATCCGCACGTCGCTGTTCATCACCACGGTGCCCGAGGCCTCGTTGATCACCACCTTGGCCGGCTGGTCGACCTTCACCTCGAGATCGCCGACCTGGGTGACCAGGTCGATCACCGATCCGGCGAACTGGCCGGTGGGGCGCAATTCGACCGTCGCCGGATCGAGCATCTGCGCGGCGCCGGGATAGCGGCCGTTGATCGCGCGGGCGATGCGGTCGGCGGTCGAGAAATCGGGGTTCTTCAGCGCGAGCTTGAGGCTGTTGGCCGAGCGCAGCTGATAGGGCACCTCGCGCTCGACGATCGCACCGCCGGCGATCCGCGCCGAGGTGGTCACGCCGCGGCTGACATTCGCCGCCGCTCCCTGCGCCTTGAAGCCGGAAACCGCCACCGGGCCCTGCGCCACGGCATAGATCTCGCCGTCGAGTGCGCGCAGCGACGACGCGATCAGCGTGCCGCCCTGCAGGCTGGTCGCGTCGCCCAGTGCGGAGACCTGCACGTCGATCCGCGAGCCCGAGCGCGAGAAGGGCGGCATCGTCGCGGTGATCGAGACGGCGGCAACATTCTGCGTGCGCATCTGCGTGCCGCGAATGTTAACGCCCATCCGCTCGAGCATCGACTGCATCGATTCCTCGGTAAAGGGAGCGTTGCGGATACGATCGCCGGTGCCGGCGAGGCCGACCACGAGGCCATAGCCAACCAGCTGGTTTTCGCGGACATTCTCGACGTCGACGATGTCCTTGATCCGGGTCTGGGCCATCGCCTGGGGCGCGCCGACACAGGCCAGCGCGAGCGCCAGGAACGATGCGGAGAGACGATACATAAACCTCTCGGGCCAAGTGGAAAATTAACGCTACTCGTCTTATAGGAAGAGGAGAGCCAAGACGGTTCGTGAGGGTCTGATTTCGTGCGTATCGACAGCCTGTCCCCGATGATGGCGCGCAACCTGCTCGCAGCGTTGCCCAAGGCCGTGCCCGGGCTGGCAAATCGGCTGGAGGATCCGGCCACCGCGATGCCGCACACCCCGCCCACGCCGGGCGCGACGCCGCCCACCAGCGTGCAGATGCTGGTGGCGATCGCCGCCAACAACCCGGTGATGGAGCGCCGCCGCAAGCAGGCGCGCGACGCCGAGCGCGGCATCGACGCGCTCGACCGGCTGCACAAGGAACTGGTGGCGGGGACGCCGAACGTCGCGCGGCTTCGCGAAATCGTCCAATGGTCGGAAACGGTGCCGACCCCGGCCGAGCCCGAGCTGGCGGCGCTGATGCGCGACATCGACGTGCGCGTCCGCGTCGAACTGGCGAAGCTCGACATCCAGGTCTGAGCCATTTTTGCTTGCTGAATGCTGTAATCTGCCTGCCGCTCTCTGCTGCGGTGCAGTAAATAATGGATAGGCGCCTGAAACCTGCCGCATTCTCCAAATGAACTACTTGGTCGGCCGCTGAAATTACGGTACGACGTGGTTAACGAGAGGGGCGTCATGAAGGCCGTAGCGCGATTTATTGCGTCTTTTTGCCTGTGCCTGGCGCCGGTCGCCGCGCAGGCGGCGAAGACCTATTCTGGACTGTACGTCTTCGGCGACAGCCTGGTCGATTCCGGCAATGCCTATCTCGCGACCGAGGCCGAGGTGGCGCGCGGCCAGGACGGCTATTTGCGGGGCCGCTTCTCGAACGGCTTCAACTTCGCCGACTATCTGAGTCTGGCGATCACCGGCCGTGCCGCGACGTCGCTCTATGCTGGTGGCCTCAACATGGCAGTGGGCGGGGCCACGCTCCAGCAGGTGGAAGGCGAGCGCAGCCCCAGCATCATCGGCCAGGTGGGTCTCTATGTTGACCGGGTCCCCGCTCCGATCGACAGCAACGCGCTGGTGCTGCTCACCTTCGGCGGCAACGACGTGCGGGACACGATCCTGACCGGCGGGCCCGTCAGCTTCCTCTCGGCCATGTCCGATTTCGAGGATGCGGTAACCGCGCTCTACGGGCTTGGCGCGCGCCATTTCGCGATCGTCGGTTCGCCGGATATCGGGTTGTTGCCGGTGTCGGTCGCCGCGGTCGGGGCGGTGCCCGGACGGCTTGACGAACTGACGGCGCGTTCGCAGCAGATCAGCGCATCGCTGCGGGCGGCCGCGCAGGGGCTCGAACTGCTGCCCGGCGCCACCGCCGAATTCTTCGACCTGTTCGCAATGGAGCATGACCTGCTCGACTCGCCTGCGTCCTTCGGACTGCCGGATACGCTCAACACGAAGGCGCCGTGCCAGATCCTCGGCGGCGGATCGCCACAACGCGCCGCTTGCAGCAATGCGCTTTATTTCGACGACATCCACCCGACCACCCAGGTCCACCGCGCGATCGCGGACTCCATGGCGCGCCAGCTGGGCATCAGCCCGGTGCCGGAGGGACAGACCTGGGTGCTGCTGATCCTCGGCGTCGCGGGCGTGGGCGGGGCGCTGCGCCGCCGGCGGGACCGGCAGCAGGCCGCGAACGCGGCGGCCTGAACCAGGCCAGGAAACCGCCTTCGCTCAGCGCGGAGGCTGCATCTCGGTCAGCCAGGCGGCGAGCTCGGCATAGGGGATCATCTCGATAAAGGCGACGCCGGCGGAGTCGCCCTCCAGCCACCGCACCGTGCAGCTGTGCGGCGTGAGGCCGGGGATGACGAGCGTCATCACCCGGTCGAGGTCCGGCTGGTTGGCCAGCCGCACCCGCGCGCCGCTCTGCGAGATGTTTTCCATCGCCACGATGTGGGAGACGCCGTTGCAGACGAGCCGGGCATTGCCGCCCACCTGGAAGCGCGGCGCCCGGGGCACCGCCCGGCGCAGCCGCGCCGCCGGCGAACTGCCCTTGGCGGTGGCCAGCACCTCCTCGACGTCGATCAATTCCACGAACTGGACGCCGGCGCGGCCGGCGCTGACCCACCTGATCGTGCCTTCTAGCACCGGCCCGCCGCGCAGCTCGACCACGATCCGGTCGCCTTCGCGCAAGGGGAAGGGGCTCTCCAGCATCATGCCGGTGGCGGAGATGTTGCGGACGCGGCAGAGCTGCTCGCCGCCGCCGGCACAGATCAGCTTGCCCACCATCAGCGTCGTCACCGTGCGCGGGGCACGTTCGGCCCAGGGGCCGGCGTCGCTGCTATCATGGTCAAACTGATGTTCGGCTGCGCCCACGGCGTCGATCTCCCCGTTCAACTGCAGACGTCGCAGTCCCTATCGCCATTATAGGATGAACGAACGTTCAGCTTCGCATCGGTATTGCTACGAAGGCAGGATCTCGCGCTAGGCGGGGTTGGCGCCGGTCACCGCGATCTTGCGTACCACTTTCGCCCCGAATGCCTCGGTGGCCGAGGCATCGATCAGCTTTCGGAAGCCTTCCAGGTCCGGCAGCATGCCGTCCGGGCCCGCCGCCATTGGGGTGCGATAGGTGCGCATGTTGACGGCATGGAGCAGCAGCGGCATGCGCTGCGTCACGAACTCGACCTTGGCCTCGTCGACCTCCAGCTGGACGTCCATCGAGGCATAGCCGGCGAGGCGACCGTCGGCGAAGACCAGCGGCACCAAGATCTTGCCGGTCGGCACGAACTTGGCGGGCTCTTCCTTTTCCTCGGCCTTGGCTTCCTGCTTCGGCGGGCCGCCGATGCCGAGCATCTTCACCATCGCATAGGCAGTGCCGCCGCCGGCGGCGAGGCCGGCGAGCAGCGCGACGATAAGGAACAGCAATTTCTTCACGGCGCCGTCCTTCAGAATTTGAAGCTGGAGTCGCTCGGCAGTGCCGAGGTCTGCCCCTTGAGCACGATGCTGATGCGGCGATTTTCAGCGCGGTTCGGCTGGTCGGGATAGACCGGCTGGGTGGCGCCCATCGCCACCACTTCTGCGAAGTGATCCGGCGTCACGCCTCCGGCGATCAGCGCCGATCGGGCGGCAAGGGCGCGCTGGCCGGAGAGCAGCCAGTTGGCGTCGCTCTGGCCGCCGGCGCCATCGGTATGGCCCTCGATCGCGATCTGCGCGCCGACCGTGGAGATCTTGCTCGCCAGCTTGGTGAGCAGCGTGCGCGCATAGGGGTTGAGTTCGGCGGTGTTCGACTTGAACATCGGCTGCTGATCGGTGTCCATCAGCGTGATGCGCAGGCCCTCGCGGTCCTGCTGGACGTCGACATTCTTCTTGCCCTGCGCTTGCGGCGTCGCCTCGAGCGCGATCATCAGCTCGGATGCCATTACCCGCATGGTTGCCGGCACATCGGCGGTGCCGCCCCGGGCGGATCCGGACGTGGCCACCTCGAAGGTGGGCTGTCCCTTGGCCGGGCTGGGATCCGCCTCGGAGCGTCGGGTCGGCCCGCCCGCACCGGGCGCGGAGTTGCTGACCGGCGTCGACGGGCCGCTATCGGCGATCGTCGGCGAGAAATATTTGGCAAGGCCCTTCAGCCGGTCCTTGTCCGGGTTGGCGAGCAGCCACAGCAGCATGAAGAACGCCATCATCGCCGTCACGAAATCGGCATAGGCCACCTTCCACGCGCCGCCGTGATGGCCGCCCGCGACCTTCTTGACCTTCTTGACAATGATCGGCCGAACGTCCCCCCCGCGGGCCATGTTACTGACCCTTCAACGCGTTGCGCAGGCGTTCCTGGACTGCGCCGAGCCGGACATGGCTGATCGCCGAGAGCGAATCCTCGCCGCCCGCGATCCGGTCCAGCAGGTTCACGCACTCGTCGGCGTGCTGGATCAGATAGTCGAACGCCTGGAGCTGTTCGAGATAGTTGGCGGCGAAATGCTCGTCGCAGACGAGCACTTCGGCCAGGCCTTCCAGCTTCTTGCTGATTTCGCGGATCTCGCCGGCCATGACGCTGTGCAGCACGCCCGCGAACGGGTCGTAGCCGGGCAGGGCTTGCGGGTGCGAGGGATCCGACATGGGCAGGCACGACATCAGAAAAGCTCCAATTCTCCGTCGGGGGCGGCAACAGGCAGGGGGGCGACCGGACGTTCCTGGACACGCTCCGCCACCTTGGTGCAGCGGCTCTTGCCCTCGTGCGGCAGGAACTCGACCTTGCGGGCGAGCGTGCCGCCGAGATCGCAATGCGCGATCGTGATGCCTTCGGTCTCCATGAACCGGCGGGCAAAGGCAGCGTTCGACGCGCCGATGCCCCCCAGGCCCGAGATGATGTTGGCGCCACCATAAAGATGGGCCTGCAGCCGCGGGCGCGAGGCGCCCTTGGCCATCATGCTGTTGATCAGCAGTTCCATCGCATGCACGCCGTAGCGCGCCATGTCCGAGTTCGAGACCTTGTGGTCCGCGCCCGGCTCGCCGAGCAGGAAGTGGTTCATGCCCCCGACCTTGGAGACCGGGTCGTAGAGGCATGCGGCCACGCAGCTCCCGAGCAGGGTCGAAATCATGACATGGGGCTCCGCGATCACCGCGTTTTCGCCCTGTACGATGGAAACTCTGCGCATATCAGGTCAGCTCGCCGAAAACGCGTTCGATCTTTTCCTTCAGCGCCGCCGGCGCGAAAGGCTTGACGACATAGTTGTTCACACCCAGCGCCGCCGCCTTCTGGACGACCTCGCGGTCGGACGAGCCGGTGAGCATGATGAACACGGTCTTGCCGATCACCGGGTCGGCGCGAACCGCCTCCAGGAACTGCAGCCCGTCCATCTCGGGCATGTTGTAGTCGGAGATGACCAGGTGGACGCGGTCCGTCTTGATCGCCGACAGCGCCTCGGGCGCCGTGGCCTTGTCGCGAACGTCCTTGAACCCCAGGTCCTGCAGCGCACGACGGATCATCGCCCGCATACTGGTCTGATCATCAACGACCATCACCTTGATTTGTGATGCAGCGGGCATTGTTATGCGCTCCCAACCTTAACCGTTTCTCGACAAGCCTTCAGGATGGCCTCCGGCATCGCCGACAGGCCGACTTCCTTCTCCACTGCGCCCGCTTCCTTGGCGGCGCGGGGCATGCCCCATACCACGCAGGTCTCTTTCGTCTGGCCCAGCGTGCGGGCACCGGCCCGACGCATCTCCAGCAGGCCCTGCGCGCCGTCGCTGCCCATCCCGGTGAGGATGACGCCGATGGCACCGGCACCCAGTTTGGAAACCGAACGGAACAGCACGTCCACCGAAGGACGATGGCCGGTCACCGGATTGCCGGGGGTCAGTTTGATCCGGCCATTGGCACCGCCCTGAAGTTCCATGTGTCGTTCGCCTCCAGGTGCAATATAGACGGTTCCAAGGGTCACCTGGGCACCATCCGTAGCTTCCACTACGTTGACCCGGCACTCGGCGTTCAGGCGCTGCGCGAAGCTGCGCGTGAAGGTCGCCGGCATGTGCTGCACGATCAGGATCGGCGGCGAATCTTCCGGCAGCGCCGGCAGCAGCGAGAACAACGCTTCCACGCCGCCCGTCGACGAGCCGATCGCGATCAGCTGGGCCGCGGCACCGCCGCCGCCGGCCGAGGCGACGCTCGGCTGCGCGGGCAGGCGCTGCGGACCGGCGCGGGCGACCGAGCGCGCGGCGCTCTTCACCTTCTCGCACAGCAGGCCGGCGTCGCGCTCGATGTCGTCGGGCGAGCCGCTCGGCTTGGTGACATAGTCGACCGCGCCCAGGCGCAGCGCCTCGATCGTCACTTCCGCACCGCGCGCGGTGAGGGTGGAGCACATCACCACCGGCATGGGCCGGAGGCGCATGATGCGCTCGAGGAACGACAGGCCGTCCATTCCCGGCATTTCGACGTCGAGCGTCAGCACGTCGGGGTTGAGTGCCTTGATCATGTCGCGGGCCGCGAACGGCTCCGGCGCCATGCCGACCACTTCGATCTCGGGGTCGGCCGAGAGCATGCGCTTCAGCGTCGCGCGCATCGATGCGCTGTCGTCGACGATGAGCGTGCGGACTGGTTTCATGCCCATTACTCCGGCTTCTGGTAAATTGTGTGCCCGCACGAGCGCATCTTGCTCGCGGCCGGGCCGATCAGCCGTTCCGAGTGACCGATATACAGGAAGCTCCCCCGGGCGAGCTGCTCGACAAAGCGATGCTCCAGCTCTTCCTTCGCGGGATCTCCGAAATAGATCATCACGTTACGACAGAAAATCACGTCATAGGCGGCCTTGAGCGGCCAGGGTTCGAACAGGTTGAGTACTTTCGCGGTGACCATCTGCCGCGCTTCCTCGGCCATCATGAAGCCGCCTTGCGTCGGCTTCATCCAGGTCGAGCGATACGGCTCCGGCACACCCGCCGCGACATTCTCCGCATAGACCCCGCGCTGCACCGACTCGACCACATGGGGGGCGATGTCGGTGGCGAGCAACCGAACGTCGGCGTTGCGCAACCACGAGGCGCTGCTGCGGCTGGGCCCCAGCAGGCACATCGCGATCGTATAGACCTCCTCGCCCGACGAGCAGCCCGCCGACCAGATCCGGATCGGACCCTGTTTCCGCTGGAGCGTGGGGATCACGGTCTCGCGGAAATGGTCGAAATGATGCGGCTCGCGGAAGAAGTGCGTGTGGTTGGTGGTCAGCGTCACCACCATCGCATGGCGTTCCTCGGCGTCGCTGTGCACCAGGTCGACATAGTCGCAGAAGCGGTTCAGGCCGAACTTGCGCAGCCGGCGCGCGAGACGCGACTGCACGAGGGTGGTCTTCGCCTCGCTGAGCGAAATGCGGGCATCGTCGTACATGATCGCGGCGATGGCCTGGAAGTCGCGCGGCGTGAGCTCCGCGTTCTGGCCTGGTGCCATCGCGTTACCGGCGCCGGCGGACGCCGTCGTGGCGCCCCCGGCGGCGCTCATGCTGCGAGATCCAGATGCTTGGTCAGGCTGAGCGCGTTGAGATCGAGCAGCAGGACCATGCTGCCATTCTCGTCGCGCGTGCCGTCCTTGGCGCGGGTGGCGATGCGGACCAGCCCTGCGATCACGCTTTCCTCCAGCGCCGTCTCGACCGCCGGTGCCGGCTGGATCTCGCCCACGTTGATGCCCACGATGTCGTTGACTTCGTCGACGAGGAAGCCCGCCTGCTTGCCCATGATGTTGACCACCAGGATGCACGAGCGGGCGTGCAGCACGCTAGGCTCCCAGCCCAGGCGCTCGGCCAGGCCGACCACCGGGATCACGTTGCCGCGCAGGTTGGTCACGCCCTTGATCCCACATTCTCCAAGTAAGTCGCTGATTTCGCTGTCGTAATCGTGATATTTCG
>JAPJRE010000135.1 GCA_030824725.1 Sphingomonas sp. | reverse complement strand
GCATAGGCGAGTCTCTGTACTGGGCTGGCTGCACGGGAACTTGGCAATGGCCACGATCACCAAGCTTTCGTTCGACGTCGCGGGTCTCGCCGACTTCCACGCGGCGACTCCTACCATACCGGAACGGCCGATCGGCCGGCGGCGCAACTATCGTGCGATCTGGATTTCCGACGTCCATCTCGGCACGCGCGGCTGCAATGCCGAAATGTTGATCGACTTTCTCGACCATGTTGACAGCGAGGTCATGTATCTGGTGGGCGACATCATCGACGGCTGGGCGATGAAGAAGCGCTTCTACTGGCCGGCGACGCACAACGACATCGTCTGGCGCGTGCTCAAGCGGGCGAAGCGCGGCACCGAGATCGTCTATATTCCCGGCAACCATGACGAGATGTTCCGCCAGTTCACGGGTCTCGACTTCGGCGGGGTGAAGATCAAGCGCCAGGCGATCCACACCACCGCCGACGGCCGCCGCCTGCTGGTGCTCCACGGCGACGAGTTCGACGCGATCACCATGTCGCACCGCTGGCTCGCCCATCTGGGCGACGCGGCCTACGAGATGATGATGACGCTCAACCGCTGGCTGAACGCGGTGCGCCGCTGGATGGGGCTGCCTTATTGGTCGCTGTCCAAATACGCCAAGCAGAAGGTGAAGAACGCGGTGTCGTTCATCTCCAAGTTCGAGGAAATCGTCGCGCGCGAAGCCGGCGCGCGCGGGGTCGACGGCGTTATCGCCGGGCATATCCACAAGGCCGAGATCCGTGGCATCGACGGCATCGAATATTATAACGACGGCGATTGGGTAGAGGGTTGCACGGCGCTGGTGGAGCATTACGACGGTTCCATGGAAATTCTCCACTGGGCCGACGAGATGGCAGCGCGCGAGTCGCAGCCGGAGTCCGAGGTCAGACTGGCGGCGGCGTGACGGCAGCGGCGGGGGACGAGGCCGTGCGCATCGCAATCGTGACCGACGCCTGGGAGCCCCAGGTGAACGGGGTCGTCCGCACGCTCCAATCGGTGCGGCGGGTGCTGGAGAGCCAGGGCCACCAGGTGCTGGTGGTCTCGCCGGACAAATTCTATTCGCTGCCCTGCCCGACCTATCCGGAGATCCGGCTGGCGATCACCAGCGTGGCGGCGGTGGGCGCGATGCTCGAGGAATTCGCCCCCAACGCGATCCACCTCGCCACCGAAGGCCCGCTGTGCGTCGCCGCGCGGCGCTGGTGCCTGCGCCAGAAGCGGCCGTTCACCACCGCCTATCATACCCAGTTTCCCGACTATGTCTCGGCGCGCTCGGGCGTGCCGGCCGAGTGGATCTGGCGCTATATCCGCTGGTTCCACACGCCGAGCGCGACGATTCTCGCCTCGACCGCGTCGATCCGTCAGTCGCTGGTCGAGCATGGCCTGCCCCAGGTGCGGCATTGGGGGCGGGGGGTCGATCTCGCCAATTTCCACCCCGGTCTGCCGCCGCACCCGCGCCTGGCGGAACTGCCCGGGCCGGTGTTGCTCTATGTCGGCCGGGTCGCGGTTGAGAAGAATCTCGAGGCGTTCCTCAGCGTCGATCGGCCCGGCATCAAGGTGGTGGTGGGTGACGGCCCGGCGCGGGCGATGCTGGAGGCGAAATATCCGGACGCGGTGTTCCTCGGCGCGCAGTTCGGCACCGATCTCGCCAGCGCCTATGCCGCGGCGGACGTGTTCGTCTTCCCCAGCCGCACCGATACCTTCGGGCTGGTGATGATCGAGGCGCTGGCCTGCGGCACCCCGGTCGCCGCCTACCCGGTCACCGGGCCGGTCGACGTGCTGACCCCGGAGACCGGCGCGATGGACGAGGATCTGGGCGTGGCGATCGACCGCGCGCTCGGGCTCGACCGCGCCGCCTGCGCTACCTATGGCCGCAGCTTCACATGGGAGGCGAGCGCGCGGCAGTTCCTCACCGCGCTGGTGCCGATCGGTTGCGAGAAGGCGGCCGCCTGAATCGCGGAAACGCTTGCCCCGGCCGGCAAGCTCCCCTACATCAAGACTATGTGTGGCCGCCCGTGATGGGCGGCCCTTATTGTTTCAAGTTCCGGAGATCCACCGTGGCCCAGCCGCTGATGCCGCACGCGACCGCTTCCTGGCTGGTCGACAACACGTCGCTGTCGTTCGAGCAGATCGCCGAGTTCTGCGGTCTCCACATCCTCGAAGTGCAGGCGATCGCCGACGATACCGCCGCGACCAAGCTCACCGGTCGCGATCCGGTGCGCGCGCACGAACTGACGATGGACGAGATCGAGAAGGGGCAGGCGAACCCCAATTACGTGCTCAAGATGCAGAAGGGCCCCGAGCAGGTCCGCCGCACCAAGGGGCCGCGCTACACGCCGGTCTCGAAGCGCCAGGACAAGCCGGACGGCATCGCCTGGATCCTGCGCAACCATCCGGAAGTGTCGGATGGCGCGATCGGCAAGCTGATCGGTACCACCCGCACCACCATCGCGGCGATCCGCGACCGTACCCACTGGAACATCGCCAACATCGTGCCGAAGGATCCGGTGACGCTCGGCCTGTGCTCGCAGCGCGAGCTCGACGCGCTGGTGGCCAAGGCCGCCAAGGCCGCCGGCATCGAGGCGCCGACCGACACCCGCCTGGAAGGCGACCGCGAGGCGCTGATCGAGCAACTCCGCGCCGAGCGCTATGCCGCGAGCCACGTCCAGGAGGACGAGCAGGGCCCGATCGAGCACACCGCGGAAAGCCTGTTCAAGCACTGATTTCGCCTTCCCGGGCGTAAATGAGCGGGCCTCGGCGCATCCAGCGCCGGGGCCCGTTCTGCTTCTTGGGGCAGCTTTGCGGAGGCGATCGGGTGGGGTATCAAGCGTTTGGGTGGTGGACCTGTGCCACCTTCACCCTTCCGGCGCTCCGCGCCTCCTTCCCTTTCCCGCCTGCGGGAGAGGGAGGGGGCCCGCCGCCGAAGGTGGTGGGGAGGGTGAGTGGTGTCTGAGAACGCCCGAACGGAGGAGGATCGCCATGTGTGACGAACATACCGCAGCCGACAACGACCGCGCCCTGGGCGGCCTCACCCGCCGCGGCTTCACCGCCGCCGCCGCCGCGACCGGCATGCTGGCGATTCTGCCCAGCCCCGCCAACGCCGCGACCGTGCAGGGCCGCGACGTCACGATCAAGACGGCGGACGGCACCGCCGACGCCTATTTCGTCGCGCCGACCAGCGGCAAGCACCCCGCCGTGCTGGTCTGGCCCGACATCATGGGCCTGCGCCCCGCCTTCCGGCAGATGGCCGATCGGCTGGCGCAATCGGGCTATGCGGTGCTGACGGTCAACCAGTTCTACCGCTCGACCAAGGCGCCCTTCCTCAAGCCCGGCCAGTCGTTTGACCAGCCCGAGGTGCGGGCGATGATCATGCCGTGGCGCGAACCGCTCACTCCCGCCGCGATCACCGCCGACGCGAAGACCTTCGCTGCCTTCCTCGATGGCCAGCCCGAGGTGGACGGCAAGCGTGGCATGGGCAGCACCGGCTATTGCATGGGCGGCCCGTTCGTCGTGCGCACCGCCGCCGCGCTGCCGGGCCGGGTGAAGGCCGGGGGCAGCTTCCACGGTACGCCGCTGGTGACCGAGGCGGCCGACAGCCCGCACAAGCTGGTGCCGCAGCTGCAGGGCCGCTACCTGTTCGCCATCGCCGAGAATGATGACGCGCGTGCGCCGGGGGACAAGGAAGCGCTGCGTACCGCCTTTGCCGCCGCCAAGGTGCCGGCCGAGATCGAGGTCTATGCCGGCACGATGCATGGCTGGTGCCCGCCGGACAGCCGCGTCTACAACGCCGCCCAGGCCGACCGTGCCTGGGACCGTCTGCTCGCGACCTTCGCCAGCCTCTGATCGGCTTCTGATCGGTTGACCGGCCGGTCGTTTCGTGTTCCCTTCTTGTTCCCGGCAAGGCGAGTCGGGAACAACAGGGGTGGACGGCCATGGCAGATGAACTGATTCTCTATACCAACCCGCAGTCGCGCGGGCGGATCGCGCGCTGGATGCTCGAGGAAGTCGGCGCGACGTACCGGGTCGAGGTGCTCGACTATGCCTCGACGATGAAGGGCGACACCTATCTGGCGATCAACCCGATGGGGAAGGTGCCGGCGATCGTCCATGGCGGCAAGGTCGTCACCGAATGCGCGGCGATCTGCGCCTATCTGGCGGAAGCCTTTCCCGATGCGGGCCTCGCGCCGCTGCCGCAAGAGCGCGCCGACTATTATCGCTGGCTGTTCTATGCGGCAGGCCCGGTGGAACAGGCGACGACCAACAATTTCGCCAAGTTCGAGTCGGGCGAGCAGTCGCGCATGTTCGGCTATGGCAACTATGATCTGGTGGTCGACGTGCTCGACGGATTGCTCTCGTCGCGCGCCTATGTGACCGGCGACCGCTTCAGCGCGGCGGACGTGTATCTCGGCTCGCAGATCGGCTGGACGACGCTGTTCGGCATGCTGCCCAAGCGCGACTCGTTCCTGGCCTATCTCGAACGCGTGCAGAGCCGCGAGGCGTACAAGCGCGCCTGGGCGCTCGACGACGCGGACGCGGAGGCGCAGAAGGCGGCCGAGCCGGCCTGATCGGCATAGCGGCGGGGTCGCGCGCTTCTTGGGCAGGTCTCGCAGGGGCGGCTGGCTGCATATCTGTGCTTGCCGCCTGGGGTAGAGCCCGGCGCATTGCGCGATCCACGGGCGGGGATCACGGCTTCGGAGCCGGGTACGGGAGATGGATATGGCCTTTACGGGTAGTTGCCACTGTGGCGCCGTCGTCTTCGAGGTCGCGGCGGAGGCGCCGAAGGAAGCGATGAGTTGCAATTGCTCGCATTGCCGACGCAAGGGCTTCCTGCTGTCGTTCGTGCCAGGCGATGCGCTATCGATCGTGCAGGGGGAGGCGGCGCTGACCGACTATCGCTTCAACAAGCACAACATCGCCCACCGCTTCTGTTCGGTTTGTGGGTGCCAACCCTTTGGCAGGGGCAAGGGGCCGGGCGGCGCCGCGATGGCGGCGATCAATCTGCGCTGCGTACCCACGATCGATCCGGACGACCTTGCCATTCAGAAGGTAGACGGCGCCAGCTTCTGAGCCCTGAGGGCGAGGCCGTGGCGGCGCAGAAGCTCTTGGCGCGCGTGCCACGCGCGCGGTGCCGCTGGCGACGGGTGGTCGTGCCGTGCCTGCGCTGCCGCTCGCGAGGCCGTCATGACGCGAGCGGCGCAGCGATGCCATGTCGGTGCGGCCGGGCACACCATGCGCCGCCGTGCCGAGCCGAGCACGGACGAAGTGGGTCGCCCGTCCTGCCGGCGCTGCCGCCCGGGCATGATTTTTCACACGCGCCGTCGGTGTCGGCCAAGGCGCAGGGTGACGTTGTGGCCGGGCTATCGGCGCGGGTTCAGGCGTCGATCGTGTAGTTGAGGAAGTCCGGGATCGGGCCGTTCCAGCCCTCGTCCGGGCCGTCATCCTGGTCGCGGCGGCGGCGGCGGTCGTCGCGCGCGGGGCGCTCGTCACGGACAGGGCGCTCGTCGCGCTGCGGGCGGGCGCGACTTTCCTCGCGCGGCGCGGGCGCCGCAGGGGCCTCCTCGCGCGTCGCCGCGGCACGGCGCGACTTGGGCTTGGCCGGCGCCTCGGCGGCGGCGTCCTCGCGGCGCGGCTCGGGTTTCTTGGCCTCACGCTTGCCGCCGCGGGTGCGCTTGGGCGCCGGTGCGTCCTCTGCACCGTCGGCCGCAACCGGGCTCGGCACGCGCTCGATCTTGTGGCCGGTCAGCTTCTCGATCTCGGCGATGTTCTCGGCATCCTCGGGGGTCACCAGCGTGTAGGCGGTGCCCGTCGCGCCGCCGCGGCCGGTGCGGCCGATGCGATGAACATAATCGTCGGGATGCCAGGGCGCGTCGAAGTTGAAGACGTGGCTCACGCCCTTCACGTCGATGCCGCGGGCGGCGACGTCCGAGGCGACGAGGATGTTCACGTCGCCGTTCTTGAATCGGTCGAGCTCGGCGATGCGCGCCGACTGGTCCATGTCCCCGTGAATCTCGGCGGATCGGAAGCCGTGCTTCTTGAGGCTCTTGTTCAGGTCGCGCACGGTCGTCTTGCGGTTGCAGAAGATGATCGCGTTCGACACCTCGTCCTGCTGCAGCAGGCGGCGCAGCACGTCGCGCTTCACATGCGCGGTGGCGGGCACCTGGACGATGCGCTGGGTGATGTTGATGTTGGCGGTGGCGGGGCGCGCCACTTCGATCGTCTTGGGATCGGTGAGGAACCGGTCCGCCAGCTTCTTGATCGGCGGCGGCATCGTCGCCGAGAACAGCAGCGTCTGGCGCACCTTGGGCAGCTTGGTGCAGATTTCCTCGATGTCGGGGATGAACCCCATGTCGAGCATCCGGTCCGCCTCGTCGATCACCAGCAGGCTGCAGCCGGTGAGCAGGATCTTGCCGCGGCCGTACAGGTCCATCAGCCGGCCCGGCGTGGCGATCAGCACGTCGACGCCCTTTTCCAGCGCCTTGACCTGGTCGCCCATCTGCACGCCGCCGATCAGCAGCGCCATCGAGAGCTTGTGGTTGACGCCGTACTTTTCGAAATTCTCCGCGACCTGCGCCGCCAGTTCGCGCGTCGGTTCGAGGATCAGCGAGCGCGGCATCAGCGCGCGGGTGCGCCCTTCGCCGAGCACGTCGATCATCGGGAGCACGAAGGCGGCGGTCTTGCCGGTGCCCGTCTGGGCGATACCGATCAGGTCCTTGCCCATCAGTACCGACGGGATCGCCTGGCGCTGGATCGGAGTCGGCTCGGTATAGCCGGCGTCGGTCACCGCGCGGAGAAGGTCGTCAGAAAGGCCGAGATCGGCAAAGCTCATGCAATTGTCCGGATAAAGGGCGCGTTCACTGCGCCTCAGCAGAAGGCATCGCGCTTGCGGATTCAACCGCAAAAGTCAAGCTTCACCGTGCGCGAACGAGGTTCTTGAAGGCCTGAACGGGACAGGTTCGGCCAGATCGGGAGCGCAGCGCGTCCCGGCCGGCGCAGAATTTGCTGTCCTTGGTCGGCTTCAGATAGGCCCCCGAATAGAAGCCGAGCGCCGGGCACTCCGCGCCCAGCTTGGCGCGGAGCAGCGAACCGTTTTCCAGGATCAGGTCGACGCTGTCCGCCGCGTTGACGGTAAAACCCTGGATCCGGCCGACCTCCACGCAGCTCTTGGCGCGGCGCTCCACCATCGCGGGCGCCTCGCGCACCACGATCGTGGTGGTGGTGACCGTCATCCGCGGAACATGGATCGACACGTGCTGCTGGAAGCTCGCCGCCGGTTCGGCGTCGACGGCCATGGCCGGTCGCGCCGCGGGAGCGGCGAGCAGCAGTGCAAGGCCAGCGGCGGCGATCGGCAGATTCGGCATCGTGGGATCGGATCGTAGGAGCATCGGCTTGAACGGTGGATGAATTGCCGCACGCCATGCTAGTGCGCAACCGTCATGACACCTGAGCAGCAACGCATCACTGCCTTCGCCGCCGAGCGCTTCGGCCCGAAGGCCGTCGTCACCGATCCGCAGGACATCGCTCCCTGGCTGACCGACTGGCGCCGCCGCTACCACGGCAGCGCCCCGGCGATCCTGGCCCCGGCCACGACGGAGGAAGCCAGCGCGCTGGTCGCGCTCGCCAACGAGCTCGGCGTTGCGCTGGTGCCCCAGGGCGGCAATACCGGCATGGTGGGTGGCGCGATCCCGCCGGCGGACGGCTCGGCGCTGCTGCTCTCTACCCGCCGGATGAACCGCATCCGCCGCATGGACGCCGATGCGAACCTCGCCGTGGCCGAGGCCGGAGTGATCCTCGGCACCTTCCGCGACGCGGCAGAGGCGGCCGGGCGGCGCTTTCCGCTCGATCTCGGCGCGCGGGGCAGTGCCACGATCGGCGGGCTCGTCTCCACCAATGCCGGCGGCGTGCAGGTGCTGCGCTTCGGCACGATGCGCGCGCTGGTCGCCGGCGTCGAGGCGGTGCTGCCCGACGGTTCGGTGCATGACGGGCTGTCGGCGCTGAAGAAGGACAATCGCGGCTATGATCTCAACCAGCTGCTGATCGGCGCCGAGGGCACGCTGGGCATCGTCACCGCCGCCACGCTGCGGCTGGTGCCCGCGGCGGCGGCGCGGGCAGTGGCCTGGGTGGGGCTGGAGAGCCCGGCCGAGGCGCTGCGCCTGCTCCGCCGGCTCCAGGCGGCGACCGACATGGTCGAGAGCTTCGAGATCATGCCCGACGATACCGTCGCGCTGGTGCTGGAGCATGTGCCGGGCACGCGGCTGCCGCTTGGCGGCACGCATCGCTGGCACGTGCTGATCGAGGCGGTGACCAGCGATCCGGCGGCCGAGGCGCCGGCGGCGGTGCTTGAGCGGATGCTGGCCCAGGCGTTCGAGGCGGGCCTCGCCGAGGATGCGGTGATCGCCGCGAGCGAGGCGCAGGCGGAGAGCTTCTGGCGCATCCGCCACGCCATCTCCGAGGCCGAGCGTTCGGCGGGCCCGGCGGTGCAGCACGACATCTCGGTGCCGGTGGAGGACATGCCGCGCTTCATGGTGGAAGGCGGCGCTGCGGCCGAGGCGCGCTTCCCCGGCACCCATGCGATCGCCTATGGCCATCTCGGCGACGGCAACGTCCATTTCCATGTCCGCGCGCCCAGGGGCGTCGATCGCGACCGCTGGTATGCCGAGGAGGCGCCGCACATCACCCGGATGGTGCACGACATGGTGGTGGCGGCGGGTGGATCGATCTCGGCGGAGCATGGCATCGGCCAGATGAAGCGGGACGAGCTGGCGCGACTTTCGCCCCCGGCGCGGATGGCGGCGCTGCGCGCGATCAAGACGGCGCTCGATCCGAAGCGGATTCTCAACCCCGGCAAGCTGGTGGCGCTTGCGCCTGAAACATTCAGCAAATAGACCCCGGCCCGGTTCAAACGCTTTTCGACGAAAAAAGTTCTCAGGAGATCCTCATGGCCAGCGCGCCGCAGCAGTCGCTTCCCTTGTTCTACAATCAGCTCGAGCCGCTTTCGAGCCAGGTCCATGCCGATTTCCGCACGCGTTCGACCGACCGCGCGGCCTTCCTCGCCAACCAGCACGCCGTGCCGGTCACCGTCGAGGAATTCCCGCTGGTGCAGCGTTTCATGCCGATCGTCTTCTCGGTGGGCGAGGATCCCGTGCCGCTGGCGCTGATGGGCCTGAACGAAGGCGTGAACACCTTCTTCGACGCCGAAGGCAAGCTGGTCGATCCGAACTTCTACGTGCCGGCCTATATCCGCCGCTATCCCTTCCTGCTCGCGCGCCTGCGCCCGGAAAGCGACGAGCTTTCGCTGTGCTTCGATCCGACCTCGGACGTGATCGGCAAGTTCGAGGAGGGCGAGGCCCTGTTCGAGAATGGCGAGCCGAGCGACGTCACCAAGAACATCCTGCAGTTCAACGAGCAGTTCGAGACCGCCGGTGCCCGCACCAGCCAGTTCATGCG
>JAPJRE010000134.1 GCA_030824725.1 Sphingomonas sp. | reverse complement strand
TTGCTGGAGATAGGCGACGGTCACGTCGAGGTCGCCGCATTCAAAATAGACGACCGGCGCGGTATAGGCTTCGTCCGTCGCGATCGAGAAGGTCGCGCCGCCCTCGGTCTCAAACCGGGCATAGCGCGGGGAGGCCCGCACCACCTGGCGCAGCCCGAGCAGCCGGTAGAAGCGCTCGCTCGCGGCGAGGTCCTGCGCCGGCACCGTCACCTGGTTCAGCATCGGCTCGAAGAAGCTCATGTTGAGGTCGAGCCGCACCGCCTGCTGCGCCATCGGGCCATGCCCGCGGCCCAACCCCTCGGCCTCGCGCATCGCGATCCGCACGAAGCGGCGTGCCCGGCTCACCGCCTCAGGCAGGTCCCATTCGCAGGCGAGGCCGCAGGCAATCGCCGAGGCCAGCGTGCAGCCGGTGCCATGGGTGTTCCCGGTCTCGATCCTGGGATCGCGCCACTCGATCTGCGGCGGGTCTTCGGGATCGGCGGAATAGAGCGTGTCGACCACCTCGGCGCCTTCCGCGTGACCGCCCTTCACCAACACCGCGCAGCCATGCGCCGCGACGATCTCCTGAGGATCGCGGCCCATCGCCTCCAGCTCGGGCAGGTTGGGCGTCACCACCGTCGCCCGGTCCATCAGCCGCTCGAAGGCGGCGACGGTCGCCTCGTCGGCCAGCCGCGCGCCGCTGGTCGCGACCATGACGGGATCGAACACCACCGGCACGCCGGGCAGCTCGTCCAGCCGCTCGGCTACCGCGAGCGCGGTCCGGGCAGAGCCGATCATGCCGATCTTCACCGCATCCACGCCGATGTCGCGCACCACCGAATCGATCTGCGCGAGCACCATGTCGGTCGGCACCGGATGCACCGCCTGGACGCCGACGGTGTTCTGCGCGGTGATCGCGGTGATCGCGGTCATCGCGTGGCCGCCCAGCATGGTGACGGTCTTGATATCCGCCTGGATCCCGGCGCCGCCGCCGGAATCCGATCCCGCGATGATGAGGACGCGTGCGGCCATGGCCTTATCCCTTGTGCTTGCGCTCGGTGGATGCCGGGTGTCGCCGCAGCGCATCGCCCGTGCGGGCGGGACGATCGAGCAGCTCGCCGCCGCAATTGGGGCAGCGTTCGTCCATGTCGTCGGCACATTCGGCGCAGAAGGTGCATTCGAACGAGCAGATGAACGCGCCGCCGGCATCGGCGGGGAGGTCGACGCCGCAGCGTTCGCAATCAGGCCGCATTTCCAGCATCGGCCAACCTTCTAGTCTCCTTGCCGCGGGAGGCAAGCGCCGCTCAGCGCGGCGGGTTGAAGGCGACGACCAGCACTGCCACCAGCAGCGCCGCCAGCCCGCACAGAAAAGCCTTGTCGGCGACCCCCTCGGCCCGCGTCGGGACGGGGGAGCGGATCGCGAGATAGGACAGCAAGCAGCTGGCCGAGAAGAACAGGCACGCGACCCACGCCACTTCATCCGCGATCGTCTGATCGGCGACCTTGGTCAGCTTGAGGCCGGTGATGATGAGCAGCGCGATACCGAGCAGGTTCGACGCAGCACCCAGAATGTGGGGAGAGCGATCCATGGAGCGCCCCTTCCGCGGCGCCGATCCGATCATCCCGCGGCCTCGCGCACCGCGTCGCACACGCGGTCGACCACCGCTTCCACCTGCACCTTGTCGTCGCCTTCCGCCATGACGCGGATCACCGGCTCGGTGCCCGAGGCGCGGATCACCAGCCGCCCGCGGCCCTTCAGCTCCGCCTCGGCACCGGCGATCACGTCCTTGACGCGTTCGTCCTCCAGCGGCTTGCCCCCGGCGAAGCGGACGTTCTTGAGCAGCTGCGGCAGCGGCTCGAAGCGGTGGAGCACCTCGCTCGCCGGTGCGCCGGCGCGGACGATCTCGGCCAGCACCTGCAGCGCCGCGACCAGCCCGTCGCCGGTGGTCGCATAGTCGGAGAGGATGATGTGCCCGCTCTGCTCGCCGCCGACATTGTAGCCGGAGCCGCGCATCTTCTCGAGCACGTAGCGGTCGCCGACCTTGGTGCGCACCAGCCCTAGGCCCTGCGCGGCGAGGTGCCGCTCCAGCCCCAGATTGGACATCACGGTGGCGACCAGCCCACCCCCGGCGAGCTTGCCCTGCCGGGCCCAGCCGGTGGCGATGAGCGCCATCAACTGGTCGCCGTCGATCACCGTGCCGGTTTCGTCGACGACGATCAGCCGGTCGGCATCGCCGTCGAGCGCGATGCCCAGCGCTGCGCCGGACCCGACAACCGTCTCGCTCAGCACCTGCGGCGCGGTGGAGCCAACGCCGTCGTTGATGTTCTTGCCGTTGGGGGAGACGCCGATCGAGACGACCTCCGCGCCCAGCTCCCATAGTGCCGAAGGCGCCACCTGGTACGCGGCGCCGTTCGCGCAATCGACCACCACCTTGAGGCCGTCGAGCGTCAGATCGGAGGGGAAGGTCGACTTGGCGAAATGGATATAGCGGCCGCGCGCGTCCTCGACGCGGCGAGCCCGGCCGATAGCGGCAGAGGCGGCGAGCGGCACGTCGCCGTCGATCAGCGCCTCGATCGCCTCTTCATCGGCGTCGGAGAGCTTGTAGCCGTCCGGACCGAACAGCTTGATGCCATTGTCGAAATAAGGGTTGTGGCTGGCCGAGATCATCACGCCGAGATCGGCCCGCATCGAATGGGTGAGCATCGCCACCGCCGGGGTCGGCATCGGGCCGACCAGCACCACGTCCATGCCGACGCTAGTAAAGCCCGCGACCATCGCATTTTCCAGCATATAGCCGGAGAGCCTTGTATCCTTGCCGATCACGACGCGGTGGCGATGGTCCCCGCGGCGGAAATGCGCGCCGGCCGCCATGCCCACCTTCATCGCCATCGCGGCGGTCATCGGGGAGAGGTTGGTGGCGCCGCGAATGCCGTCAGTACCGAAATATTTTCTTGCCATGTGCTTCGTTCTCGCGCCCTTGTCGCGTTGTGTGCGTGCTGTGATAGCGGCGAAAATCTCAAAGGGCGAGCATGTCGCAACCTACCCGTATTCTTCTTTCCTTGTTGATTGGCCTCGCGGTCGGCGCCGCGCTGGCGGCCACTTCGCCACAGCTGGGCCTCACCGTTGCCGGCTGGGCACAACCGGTCGGCCAGGCTTGGCTGAACGGCCTGCAGATGACGATCGTGCCGCTGGTCGTGGCGCTGCTGATCACCGGCGTGACCGCGACTGCCGAAGCCGCCGCTGCCGGTCGGCTGGCCGGCCGGGCGATCGCGCTCTACGTGACGCTGCTGTTCTGCTCGGCGCTGCTCGCCGCGCTGCTGACGCCGCTGTTCCTCAAGATCGCGCCGCTGCCGCAGGAATCCGCGGCGAGCCTGCGCGCTGCGCTGACCGGCGCCGAGAAGATCGGCCCGGTGCCCCCGCTCGGCGACTTTCTGGCCGCGATCATCCCGGCCAACATCGTCAAGGCGGCGGCGGAGAATGCCTTCCTGTCGCTGATCATCTTCTCGCTGGTATTCGCCTTCGCGATCACCCGGGTCGCGGCGGAATCGCGGGCGCTGCTCACCAACTTCTTCGTCGCGGTGCGCGACGTGATGCTGGTGGTAATCGATTGGGTGCTGTGGATAGGCCCCGTTGGCGTGTTCGCGCTCGCGCTGGTCGTGGGCGCCAAGGCCGGCACCGGCGCGTTCGGTGCCCTGCTCCACTATATTTTGATCGTCTCTGCGGTGGGGCTGGTGATCACGCTGTTCGCCTATCCGGCGGCGGTGATCGGCGGCCGCATCGGGCTCGCGCGCATGTTCCGCGCGGCGCTGCCCAGCCAGGCGGTGGCGCTGAGCACGCAATCCTCGCTCGCCACGCTGCCGGTGATGATCGAGGGCGCGGAAGAGGTCGGTGTGCCGGTCGCCGTATCGGGCGTGACGATGCCGCTCGCGGTGGCGATCTTCCGCTCGACCGGCCCGGCGATGAATTTCGCCGTTGCCATCTACATCGCCGAATGGTTCGGCGTGCCGCTCCACCCGGCGACCCTGCTGGTCGGCGCCGTCGTTGCCACGCTGACCTCGCTCGGCTCGGTCAGCCTGCCCGGCACGGTGAGCTATGTCAGCGCGATCTCGCCGGTCGCGGCGACCATCGGCGCGCCGATCACCCCGCTCGGCCTGCTGGTCGCGGTGGAGACGCTGCCGGACATCATGCGCACCGTCGGCAACGTCACCTGGGACCTTGCGACGACGATCTGGCTGTCGCGCAAGGCAGGCGGGCAGCAGGGCTCGGGCGACGCGATCCTGCGCCACGAGGTCTGAGGGAAGCGCCTCCCCTTGGGGAGGCGCGCATCGCTTACTTCAGCAGTACCAGTTCCTCGGCCATGGTCGGGTGCAGCGCGACGGTGGCGTCGAACGCCTCCTTGGTCAGCCCCGCCTTCACCGCCACCGCAGCGGCCTGCAGGATCTCAGGCGCTTCCGGCCCGATCATGTGCAGGCCGACGACCTTGCCGGTCACGCCGTCGCAGATCATCTTGTAGAGCGACCGCTCGTGGCGGCCGGCGAGAACGTTCTTCATCGCGCGGAAGTCCGAGGTATAGACCTTTACCGAACCGAGCTGGTTGCGCGCCTCGCCCTCGGTCATGCCCACCGACGCGATCGGCGGGTGGCTGAACACCGCGCTGGGGATGCAGTGATAATCGACCTGGTGTGGCTTGCCGCCGAACAGCGTGTCGGCAAAGGCTTGGCCCTCGCGGATCGCGACCGGGGTCAGCTGCACGCGATTGGTCACGTCGCCCACCGCATAGATGCTGGGCACCGAGCTGCGATTGTCGGCATCGACCTTCACCGCACCCTTGTCGAGCTCGACGCCAACGGTCTCCAGCCCCAGCCCCTTGATGTTGGGCACGCGGCCGGTGGCAAACAGCACGCAATCGACTTCGATCGGATCGTGCCCGCTCATCGACACCAGCAGGCTGCCATCGTCCTGCTTCTCGATCTTCTCGAACTCGGCGAAGAAGCGGAACTCGATGCCTTTGGTCATCGAGATCTGGAGCAGCCGGTCGCGCACCTGCGCATCATAGCCGCGCAGGATCACGTCGGTGCGGTTGACCAGCGTCACCTTCGAGCCGAACTCGTTGAAGATGCCGGCGAACTCGTTGGCGATATAGCCGCCGCCAGCGATCAGCACGCGCTTGGGGAGCGTCTCCAGATGGAATACCTCGTTCGAGGTGATGCCATGCTCGCTGCCGGGGAAACTCGGCACGTGCGGATGCGCACCGGTGGCGATCAGGATCGTCTTGGCGCGTACCACCTTGCCGCTAGCCAGCGTCACCTCGTTGGGGCCAGTGATGGTGGCGCGCTCGTGGAAGATGGTGACGCCGTTATTCTCCAGCCCCTGGGTGTAGAGGCCGTTGAGCCGGTCGACATCGGCGAGGACGTTGTCGCGCAGCGTCGGCCAGTCGAAGCGGCAATCGGGGACGTCCCAGCCGAAGCGGCGCGCGTCCTTCAGATCCTCGGCGAAATGCGCGCCGAAGATGAGCAGCTTCTTGGGCACGCAGCCGCGGATCACGCAGGTGCCGCCGACGCGATATTCCTCCGCCACCGCGACCTTGGCGCCGTACGCCGCCGACATGCGCGAAGCGCGCGTGCCGCCGGAGCCCGCGCCGATCACGAACAGGTCGAAGTCATAGTCGGACATGGTTCACTCCGGAGGTGTGCCGGCGCGAGGGGCCGGAAGAAGGGGTCGAGAAGGAAGATAGGGTGCGGCGCCCGAAAACAAGAGTGCGACCGCTCTCGCCATCGCTCCCCTCCCGCTTGCGGGAGGGGGCGGAGGAGGGGATGGGCAGGTGCGGACTGCGCCGTAACGGCATGAGCCGCCACGTTGGCCCCTCCCCTAGCCTCTCCCGCAAGCGGGAGAGGAACGGAGCTCACCGCTTGCGGACGAACTCCGCGCGGAGGACGAGGCCCTTGATGCCGTCGAACTTGCAGTCGATTTCCTGCGCGTCCCCGGTCAGGCGGATCGACTTGATCAAGGTGCCGCGCTTGAGCGTCTGGCCGGCGCCCTTAACGGTCAGGTCCTTGATCAGCGTCACCTGGTCCCCATCCTGCAGCAGGTTCCCGACCGAGTCCCGCACCTCCACCGTATCGGCGGCCGCAGCCTTGGCCGCGGCCTCGGCGGCGGGGATCCACTCCCCGCTCGCCTCGTCGTACACATATTCTTCCTCGCCGCTCATGCGCCGAACGCCCGCTGGATCAGGTCGTTGGTCGAGGGGTCGAAGTCCAGCCCGCCCTTGTCCGCCGCCTTGGCCATTTCCTTGCCCAGCTCGACGCCGAACTGGTCGAAGGGATTGATGCCGAGCAGCACCGCGTTCACGAACACCCGGTGCTCGTAGAAAGCGATCAGCGCGCCCAGCGTGCGCGGATCGACCGCGTCGAGCAGCAGCGTCGACGACGGGCGATCGCCCGGATAGCTGCGCGCGGGGTCTTCATGCCCCTTGCCGGCCATCAGCGCGGCACCCTGCGCGAACATGTTGAGCAGCAGCTGGCGGTGATGCTCCGGCGCCAGCGCGTCGCCCGCCTCGATCACGCCGACGAACTCGAGCGGCACCAGGTGTGTGCCCTGATGGAGCAGCTGGAACACCGCATGCTGCGCATCGGTGCCGACACCGCCCCAGGTGATCGCCGAGGTCGGGTAGGTCACGACCTCGCCCTCGGCGGTGACGCGCTTGCCGTTCGATTCCATCTCCAGCTGCTGGAGATAGCTCGGCAGCAGCTTCAGCCGCTCGTCATAGGCGAAGGTCGCACGGGTCTCGCAGCCGCGAGCCTGGGTGTAATAGAGGTCCGCGAAGGCAGCGAGTGCGGGGGCGTTCTGCGAAAGATCGGTCAGGCGGAAATGGCGATCCATCTCGGCCGCGCCTTCGAGCAGTTCCGCGAACGCCTCCCAGCCCAGCGCCAGCGCCGCCGGGAAGCCGATCGACGACCAGAGCGAATAGCGACCGCCGACGCTCTCGAAAAAGGGCAGCACGCGGGTCTCGTCGACACCCCATTCCACCGCCTTTTCGGGCGAGGCGGTCAGCGCCACCACCTGGCCATAGGGATCCTCGACGCCGCCCTCGGCCATCCAGGCAAGCGCGCTCTGCGCGTTGAGCATCGTCTCGGTAGTGGTGAAGGTCTTGCTGGCGATCACCAGCAGCGTCGCCTGCGGATCGAACGCGTCCATCGCGTCTTCCAGCGCCACGCCGTCGACATTGGAGACGATCGCCACGTCGTAGCGGTCCATGTCGCGGCCCAGCGCGTCGACCAGCAGGTCCGGGCCCAGCGCGGAGCCGCCGATGCCGATATGGAGGATGTGGCGAATCGGCCCCAGCGCCTCGGCCTCGATCGCGTCGATCAGCGCGCGCATCCGCTCGTGCTGGCTGCGGGCGCGGGCGACGCTCTCGGGCGCGCCTTCATAGCGCTCGGCGGTGTGCTCGGCGGCGCGGCCCTCGGTCACGTTGACCACCTCGCCCGCGAACAGCGCATCGCGCTTGGCGGTGAAGTCCATCTGCTGCGCCAGCGCGGTGAAGGCCGATACCGCCTCGGGCGTCAGGTGGGTCTTGGACCAGTCGAAATGGATGCCGGCGACATCGACGCTCAGCCGCGACAGCCGCTCGGCGTCGGCAGCGAACAGGTCGGTCAGCTTGGTGGTGGGAAGGGCTTGGATCGGCGTCCAGTCGGGCAAGGCCATGTTCATCTCCTTGGTGGCAGGGCTCCCCTATCGTCCCGCACCGGCCCATTCCAGCCTCATTCCGCCGCTTGACCTCCCCGCCGCGCCCTAGCAGAGCAGTGCTCATGGAAACGCCCGCCTCCACCGAACCCGGCGCATCGCGCACCAATCCCGCGCAAGTGCCTGCGCCCAAGCCGGAAAAGCCTAAGTCGGAGTGGCGCGAGCTCGCCACCTTCCTGCTCAAGCTGGCGCTGATCGTGTTCGTGGTGCGCAGCTTCATCTTCTCGCCGTTCAGCATTCCGAGCGAGTCGATGCTGCCGCGGCTGCTGATCGGCGACTATCTGTTCATCACAAAGTGGAACTATGGCTATTCCAAGCATTCGCTGCCGTGGAGCGTGCCGCTGATCCCGGGCCGCATCCTGCCGCGCGACCCCGCCCGCGGCGACGTGGTGGTATTCAAGGCGCCCAATCACAATGGCGAGGACTGGATCAAGCGCGTCATCGGCCTGCCCGGCGACACGATCGAGATGGTCAACGGCCAAGTCATCCTGAACGGCAAGCCGGTGCCCAAGCAGCGCATCGCCGATTTCGTGCTGCCGATCACGCCGAACTTCACCCATTGCCCGACGCAGTTCCAGACCGCGGACGCCCAGGGGGCGCCGATCTGCCGCATCCCGCAGTTCCGCGAGACGCTGCCGAACGGCAAGCAGTATAACGTGCTCGACCAGGACAATCTGCCGCAGGACAACACGCAGGTGTTCACCGTCCCCGCCGGCCACGTCTTCCTGATGGGCGACAACCGCGACAACTCCACCGACAGCCGGTTCCAGCAGCCGCCCTATGGCTCGGGCATCGGCTTCGTGCCGATCGAGAATATTGAGGGCAAGGCAGTGGTGAACTTCTGGTCGACCGATGGCGGCGCCAACTGGCTGCTCCCCTGGACCTGGTTCACCGCCGCGCGGTGGAGCCGGATCGGAGAAGGCTTCTGAGCGTGCCCGATCTGGGCGGCTGGGTCGAGAAGACGTTCGGCCGCCCCGCCAAAGACCTGCCCGCCTTCCAGCGCGCGCTGACCCATGGCAGCCAGGCCGCCGGCAACTACCAGCGGCTCGAGTTCCTCGGCGACCGGGTGCTGGGGCTGATCGTTGCCGAATGGCTGTTCGAGCGGTTCCCGGAGGAGCCCGAGGGCGCGCTCTCGCGCCGGCTCAACTCGCTGGTGACCGGCCCGGTCTGTGCCGATGTCGCGCGCGAGCTGGGCGTGGTGCCGCATCTCCGCCTTGGTAAGCAGGCGCGCGACGACGGCGCCGCGGACAGCGACAATGTGCTGGGCGACGTGATGGAGGCGCTGATCGGCGCCTGGTATCGCGAGGCCGGGCTCGATGCGGCGCGCGCCTTTGTGCGCAAGGCCTGGGGCAACCGGATCGACGAACACGCCAAGGCGCCCAAGCATCCCAAGTCGGCGCTCCAGGAATGGGCCGCCGCGCGCAACCGCCGCCCGCCCGAATATGAGATCGTCGACCGCTCCGGCCCGAACCACGCGCCGCGTTTCACGGTGAAGGTGTCGATCGGCAAGCTCGCTGAAGCGAGCGCCGAGGGCAGCAACAAGCAGGAAGCCGAAACCGCGGCGGCGGCGGCGCTGCTGGCCAAGCTGGGCGGCTGAACAAAGCGCCCCCTCAATCATCGTCATCCCGGCGAAAGCCGGGATCCAGTAGCTTCTACGCCATGGCTCGAGCCGAGCCGGTGAGGGCAAAGGATCCCGACTTTCGTCGGGATGACGGGTTTTCGGCCTCGAACAGCCCCCTCGCCCC
>JAPJRE010000133.1 GCA_030824725.1 Sphingomonas sp. | reverse complement strand
GCGATCGGCTATATCACGCTCGAATCGCCGCTCACCGCTAAGAGCCGGCCGTTCGCGATGTACGCCGCCTATGCCAACCGCCCGCGCGTCACCTGGGGCAATGCCGACGGCACCGGCCATATCGCTGCGCCGGGCACGCCGGGCCTCGGCCTGCTCAGCCAGGCAGGCGCCGAGAAGCTGTTCGCCGGCGGCAGGACCCCCTGGGCGGCCATAGCCAAGGCGGCTGCGGTGGACGGCGCGACCTTCAAGGCGTTCCAGCTGCCGCGCACCCTCACCGTCGCGGCGAAGACTGCGCTGACCGCGATGCCGAGCTTCAACGTCGCCGGCATGATCGAGGGCAGCGACCCCAAGCTGGCGGACGACGTGGTGGTCCTCTCCGCGCACCTCGATCATATCGGTGTCGGCCGCCCCGACGCGAAGGGCGACACGATCAACAACGGCGCGCTCGACGACGCGATCGGCACCGCGTCGCTGATCGAGGAGGCCAAGCGCTTCAAGGCGGCCGGCACCAAGCCGCGCCGCTCGATCCTGTTCCTGGCGGTGACCGCCGAGGAGAAGGGGCTGGTCGGCTCCGACTATTTCTCGAACAACCCCACGGTGAAGGGCAGGATCGTCGCCGACGTGAACCTCGACATGCCGATCATCACCTATCCGTTCGAGGACATCGTGGTCTATGGCGCCAATCATTCGACGCTGGGGCCGATCGTCGCCAAGGCGGCCGCCGAAATCGGGGTCAAGATGTCGGACGATCCGCTGCCGGGCGAGAATATCTTCGTGCGTTCGGACCATTACAACTTTGTCCGCAAGGGCGTGCCCTCGGTGTTCCTGTGGCCGGGTGCCGGCGGTCCCGGCCGCGCGGCGATCGATCACTTCATGAAGAACCATTACCACCAGCCGTCGGACCAGATCGACCAGCAGCCGGCGATCAACTGGCAGTCGGGCGTGCGCTTCGTCGACGTGAACTTCCGCATCGCCAATGCCATCGCCAATGGCGACGAACGGCCGGTGTGGAACAAGGGGGACTTTTTCGGCCTGACCTATGAAGGGCCGGGCGCGCGCTGAGCGGACCGGAAGTCTGGGAGATCGCCATGCGCCTGTCGGGTTTGCTCGCTCTGTCGCTGCTCGTTGTGTCGCCGGCGGTGGCGCAGCAGGCCGTCGTCGCGCCGGCTTCGTCACCGCCGCTCACCGCGGAGCAGGCTGCGCTGAAGGCGCATGTCCAGTTCCTCGCTTCCGATGCGCTGCGCGGGCGCGAGGCGGGCACCCACGATTATGACGTCGCGGCCGAATATGTCGCGGCGCAGATGCTGGCGATCGGCCTCCAGCCCGGGGCGGCAGGAAGCTGGTTCCAGCCCTTCCGCCTTGCCACCTATCGTGCGGCGGACAAGCCGGTATGGCGGCTGCGGCGCGGCGGCGCGGAGCTGCCGATCGCCTTTGGCACGGACTATGTCAGCCGGCTGACCACCGCCGCGCCCGACTTCACGGCAGAGGGCGGCATGGTGTTCGCCGGCTATGGCATCGTCGATCCGCAGAGCGGCCGCGACGATTATCGCGGTCTCGACGTGCGCGGGAAGATCGTGCTGCTGGCGACCAGCCTGCCCAAGGGCATGGCGCCCGACGTGCAGGCGCATTTCAACGACACCAAGGAAAAAGCCTATCTCGCCACCGCGCGGGGCGCTGCCGCGGTGGTTTTCGTCGAGACGCCCGCGCTGACCGCGAAGATGCCCGCCGGGATGAAGCTGACCGGGCAGCATGATCGGCCGTCCACCCAGTGGATGGGGCCCGAGGGCACCGATACGCGGCCGCGCCCGACGATGATCCTTGGCATCTTCACCGCGGCGGCCGCGCCCAAGCTGTTCGCCGGCGCGCGCATCCGCTGGGCCGACGTGCTGGCCGCGGAGGCGAAGGGCCGCCCCCTGCCCACCGGCCCGTTGACGGGCACGCTCACCGTCGCGGCGAAGACCAGCCACGTCACCACGAAAACCCGCAACGTTGTGGGGATCATCCCCGGCAGCGACCCGGTGCTCAAGGACCAGGTGGTGGTGCTTTCCGCCCATCTCGACCATGTCGGCGTCGGCCGACCGGTCAAGGGCGACACGATCTACAACGGCGCGATGGACAATGCCGTGGGCGTGTCGATGCTGCTCGAGATCGCCAAGACGATCCAGGAGAGCGGCAAGCGCCCGCGCCGCACCTTGTTGTTCATCGCGCTCGCCGCGGAAGAGAAAGGGCTGATCGGGTCCGACTATTTCGCGCAATTCCCCACCGTGCCGAAGGGCGCGATCATCGCCGACGTCAATTTCGACATGCCGATCCTCACCTACCCGCTGGTCGACTTGGTGGTGCTGGGCGGGGAGCGTTCGAGCCTGGGCCCGGTCGTGACGGCGGCGGCCAAGGCGCAGGGGCTGGACGTGGTGCCCGATCCCGCGCCGGAGGAAATGTTCTTCGTCCGGTCGGACCATTACAGCTTCGTCAAGGCGGGCATCCCGGCGGTCTCGATCGATACCGGGCCGGGGGGCACGGGCGCCGTGGTGGCGCGCAAGTTCCTGGACGAGAATTACCACGAGCCGTCGGACCAGATCGACTTGCCGTTCGATTGGACCTCGGCGGTGAAGTACAAGCATGTCGGCCTTGCCACCGTGCAGGCGCTGGCCGATGGCGAGGCGCGGCCGAGCTGGAACAAGGGCGACTTTTTCGGCACGCTGTTCGGGAGCGCGCAGTGACGTCCCGCCATCCTCACCCTTCCGCGGCTTCGCCGCTCCCTCCCTCTCCCAATGGGAGAGGGAAAGGGGCCCGCCGCCGCAGGCGGTGGGAAGGGTGAGGGTGAACGCTGAGATGCGCCTGCTCGTGTTCGGCCCCGGCTATACCGCATCGCGGCTGATGGCGGTGGTGCAGGCGCGTGGCGGCGAGATTGCCACTGTCACCCGCGCCACTTTCGCCGACCAGGCACGCACCCGCGTGGAAATCGCCGCGGCGACGCACATCCTCTCCAGCATTCCGCCGGGCGAGGCGGACCCGGTGCTCGCCGCCTATGGCGCCGATCTTGCGGCGAGCGGCAAATGGCTGGGCTATCTCTCCTCGACCGGCGTCTATGGCGATACCGGCGGCGGCTGGGTGGACGAGAGCGGGCCGCTCCGCGGGCGCCGCGGGGGCCGGGTCGAGGCGGATCTCGGCTGGGGGGCGCTGCCCAATGCGCGTGTCTTCCGGCTGCCCGGCATCTACGGCCCCGAGCGCTCGGCGCTGGAGCGGATGGCGGCGGGGGCGACGCGCGTCTACTTTCCCGGCCAGGTGTTCAGCCGGGTGCATGTCGACGATCTCGTCGCAGGCGTGATCGCGGCGTTCGAGGGCCCCCCCGGCGCGTACAATCTCGCCGACGACCTGCCCGCGCCGCAGGCCGAAGTGCTCGCCTATGCCGCCGAACTGCTGGGCATCGATCCCGGCCCGGCGGTGACGCCCGACGACGTCGAGCTCAGCGCCGCCTCGCGCGCCTTTTATGCCGAGAACCGGCGGGTGGCGAACGGCAAGGCCAGGCGGCTGCTCGGCTGGCGGCCGCGCTATGCCGATTACCGGTTGGGTCTGCGCGCCCTCAAGGCCAGTACCAGCCCGACCAGCACCAGCACCCCGCCGCCCACCGCCAGCAGCGACCAGCGATAGCCCTCGAACAGCGTCGACAGCAGCATCGCGATCACCGGGATCAGCACGCTGGTATAGGCCGCCTTGGCCGGGCCGATGGTGCGGATCAGCTGGAAATAGATGGTGAAGGTGATCGAGGAGCCGATCACGCCCAGATAGACGATGCCGAGCAGATAGGCCGGCCGCGTCTCGATCACCGGCGGGCCGACTGTGGCGAGCGCGAAGGCCGCGTCGAGCGCCGACCCGATCAGCATTGCCCAGCCGAGGGTGGTCGCCATTGGATAGGCCTTGGCGGTGCCGGTCGCCTGCATCACGTTCGCGACCGAGGCGGAGAGCACGCCCGCCAGCGCGATGCCGATGCCAAGCAGTGCTTCGTGCGGCCCCACCGGATTGAGCCGCGCCTCATGCAGGAACAGCAGCGCCACGCCCGCCATCGCCACGCCCGAGCCGATCAGCAGCTGCCGCCCCATCTTCTGGCCAAGGAAGATGCGTGCCAGGATCGCGTTGGGCACCAGCAGCAGGGCATAGACCACCGCGACCACGCCGGAGGTGACGTGCGACTCCGCGCGGTAGACGAAGTTGAAGTTGAGCACGAACTGGGCGAGCCCGAGGCAGGCGGCGAACGCGAAGCCGCGCGCATCCAGCAGCAGCCGGTCGCGTCGGAACGCTGCCCAGAGCAGTGTCGTCACCCCGGCGACGAGGAAGCGATAGCTCACCGACCAGCTTGGCGGCACCACCGCCAGCTGGTCCTTGATGACGAGCCAGGTCGAACCCCAGATCAGCGTGACCAGCAGGAACGGAATAAGGACCGTCAGCCGGGCGGAGCGGGGCGTGTCGGCGCCGATCACAGCGCCGCGATCGCCTGGGCCAGTGGCCGGATCGCGTCCTCCGCCTGGTCCCAGCTGGTGACGAGGCGCACTTCGCCCTCGGCCCAGTCGTAGAAGTCGAAGCCGAGCGCGCGCAAGGCTTCGGCTTCCGCCGGGTTCGCCTTCAGGAACACTTCGTTCGCCTGCACCGGGTGCACCAGCCGGTCGCCTGCAGCTTCGGCCAGCAGCCGCGCGCCGGCATTGGCGGCGCGGGCGTTGGCGAGCCACACATCGTTCTCCAGCATCGCCAGCAGCTGCGCGGCGAGATAGCGGCCTTTGGAGAAGAGCAGCCCGGCGCGCTTGCGGCGGTAGAGCGTCACATCGGCCAGTTCGGGGCGGAAGAACACCAGCGCCTCGGCGCTCATGCCGCCATTCTTGACGAAGCCGAAGCTCAGCGCGTCGACGCCCGCGCGCCAGGTAACGTCGCCCGGATGGCAGCCGAGATGCGCGACGGCATTGGCGAAGCGCGCCCCGTCCATGTGCAGGCCGAGCTTGCGAGTCCTGGCGAGATCGCCGATCGCCGCCACCTCGTCGGCCGTATAGACCAGGCCATATTCGGTCGCGTTGGTGATCGAGATCGCGTGCGGCTGCACCTGGTGCACGTCGTTGCGGATCGGATCGACCACTGCATGGATCGCCTCGGGCGTCAGCTTGGCGCCCGGGCCGGCGGCGGTGAGCAGCTTCGCGCCGTGCGTGTAGAATTCGGGCGCGCCGCCCTCGTCGCAGTTGATGTGCGCGTCGCGGTGGCAGACGATGCCGCCATGCGGGGGGCAGAGCGCGGTCAGTGCCAGGCAGTTCGCTGCCGTGCCGGTGGGCACCCACAGTGCACGAACCTGCGTTCCGAACAGGTCGGAAAAGGCGCCGTCGAGCCGCTTCGACCAGGCATCGCCGTCATAGGCGGTGTCGAGCGTGTTGGCGTCGACAAGTGCCTGGAGCACGGGCGGGCATACGGCGGCGGCATTGTCCGAAAAGAAGCGCATGGGGCGGAGCCTTGCGGGTTCCTTTGGCGAGGGTCAACCGGTTGGTACTGGGGATCGCCATTTCACGCGAGGGCGCGAAGTCGCGAAGAGAAAAAGGCTTTGTGTTCGCGCAGAGGCGCAGAGAGCATGTCTGAGGAGGATTGAGGCTTAGCTTGCGCCGGGCAACCACCCCTCGGCGCGAAGCGTCCCTCCTTTTTCTCTGCGCCCTCTGCGCCTCTGCGCGCAAAAAGCCTTCTTCGTCCCTTTGCGCCTTCGCGCAAAACGAGAAAACTACGGCGCCCGCCGCAGCGGCTGGGCCTCGCACAGGATCAGCGCGAACCAGTCCTTCTCGTCGGTCCATTGCGCGATTGGGGTCCAGCCGCCCGAACGGAGCAGCTGGCGCGCGCCGTTGGGGCCGTATTTGTGGCTGTTCTCCGTGTGGATCGTTGCGCCCGCCGCCATCGCGAAGGGCCGGCCGTCGACGGTGAAATCGACATCGCGCTGCGCTTCCAGATGCATTTCGATCCGGGCATAGTCGGCGTTCCAGATCGCGCGGTGGCGGAAGGCGTCGACCGGGATCGTGCCGTCCAGCTCGCGGTTGATCCGCGCGAGCAGGTTGAGGTTGAACGCCGCGGTCACGCCCGCCCCATCGTCATAGGCGGGGACGAGGATCTCGGGCGACTTCACCCGGTCCATGCCGATCAGCAGCCGCGCGCCTTCGCCCAGCCATTCGCGCATCGCCCGCAGCAGGTCGACCGCGTGCCAGGCGTTCATGTTGCCGATCGTCGAGCCCGGGAAAAAGCCGAGCTTGGGCAACGTCGCCACCTGCTCGGGCAGCGGCACGGGGCGCAGGAAGTCCGCCTCGACCGGATAGACCGGCAGCCCCGGAAACGCCTGCGAGAGCTGGGCGGCCGAGTGGCGGAGGAACTCGCCCGAAATGTCGATCGGCACATAGGCGGCCGGTTCGATCGCGCGCAGCAGCCGCGGCGTCTTCACCGAAGAGCCCGAGCCGAACTCCACCACCGCCGCATTGGGGGCGGCAAGGTCGCCCAGCTCGCCCGAAATCGATTCGAGCAGCGCCGTCTCGGTGCGGGTCGGATAATATTCGGGGAGCTCGGTGATTGCCTCGAACAGCTCCGAGCCGCGCCGGTCGTAGAACCAGCGCGCCGGGATCGCGCGCGGGCTGGCGGCGAGGCCGGTCAGCACGTCGGCGCGGAAATGGGGATCGGCAAGGCTGGCCCTATTGAAGGAAAAGGGGCCGTCTTCGAGTTCCTGCTTGAGCATCAGAGGTCCTTCGCCAGACGCACGCCGGTGAACTGCCAGCGCTGATGGGGGTAGAAGAAATTGCGGTAGCTGGCCCGCACATGGCCGCGCGGGGTGGCGCAGCTGCCGCCGCGCAGCACGAACTGCCCGCTCATGAACTTGCCGTTATATTCGCCGACCGCGCCCTCCGCGGTGCGGAAGCCGGGATAGGGGCGATAGGCGCTGCCGGTCCATTCCCACACGTCGCCGAACCAGGCGGGGCCGCCGGTCGACGGACGCGGTTCGACCGGGCCGGCGGCATCGAGCTGGTTGCCCGAGCGTGGATCGGCGCCGGCGGCCGCGGCTTCCCATTCGAACTCGGTCGGCAGCCGTGCGCCGGCCCAGCTGGCATAGGCATCGGCCTCGAAGAAGCTGACATGGGTGACCGGCGCGGCGGGATCGATCGGGCGGCGGCCGTCGAGCCCGAAGCGGGTCCAGGTGCCGTCGACCTGCTGCCAGTAGAGCGGCGCGGTGACGCGGTTGGCCTGCACCCAGGCCCAGCCGTCCGACAGCCAGTGGCGCGGATCGGCATAGCCGCCATCGGCGATGAACGCCGCCCATTCGCGATTGGTGACGGTACGATCGGCCAGTGCATGCGGGTGGAGAAGGGTGGGGTGGCGCGGGGTCTCGCAGTCGAAGGCAAAGCCCGCCAGATCCTCGGGCATATCGATGCCCGCACTGGCCTGGCCTGTCGCGCCTTCGATCCAGCCGGTCGGGCCGGGCATCGCCACCGGCACCTTGGCGGTACCGGGCCACATCGCCGGCTCCAGCGGGTTGACCGAAAAATGATGGAGAATGTCGGTGAGCAGCAATTCCTGGTGCTGCTGCTCGTGCTGGCAGCCCAGCGCGATCAGCGCCAGCGCCTCGGGCGGCAGCGTCGGCATCGCCGCGACGATCGCCGCATCCACTGCCGCGCGATAGGCACGGACCTCGTCCAGCGTCGGGCGCGAGAGCATGCCGCGGCGGGGACGGGCGTGGCGCTGCCCCTCGGCCTCGTAATAGCTGTTGAACAGGAACGGCCAGCGCTCGTCGAACAGGCGATAGGTGGGGACATGGTCGCGCAGCACGAAGGTCTCGAAGAACCAGGTCGTATGCGCGAGATGCCACTTGGCCGGAGAGGCGTCGTCCATCGACTGGAGCGTCGCATCGGCATCGGAGAGCGGCGCCACCAGCGCGATGCTGAGCGCGCGGACGCCCGCGAACTGCGCCGCCAAGGCGTCCGGGGTGGCGGCATTGGCGGGCATCGTTCGCATTATGTTCTCCTACCGCAGGCCGGCTGCTGGGGCAACCCATACGGAGGGATGTGCGCAGCAACGGCTATTGGTTGCGAGGCCCCCCAGGGACCCACAAAACGTCCGCCGCGCCCTTTTGGTTCATGGTGCGGGCGGCGATGAACAAAAAATCTGAAAGTCTATTGAGATAGATGAGAGCGTTGGTGCTCAGCGTGCCTTGGTCGTTGGCGGCCACTGCGGCGCGCTCGGCGCGGCGGGTGATCGCGCGAGCGAGGTGGATCGCCGCCGCCGCCGGGCTGCCGCCGGGCAGGACGAAGCTGTTGAGCGGCTCGAGATCGTCGTTGAGCGTGTCGATCGCGGCTTCCAGCCATTCGATCTGTTCGGGCGTGATTCGCAGCGCGCCTTCGTGACTCCCCGGCGTGGCGAGATCGGCGCCGAGATCGAACAGATCGTTCTGGATGCGGGCTAACGTGGCATCGAGCGGATCGCCGGGCGCGAGCGTGGTGCGGGCGACGCCGATGGCGCTGTTCGCCTCGTCGACATCGCCGATCGTCTCCATTCGGGCCGAGGCCTTGGAAACGCGCGAGCCGTCCGCCAGCCCAGTAGTGCCGGCGTCGCCGGTGCGGGTGTAAATCTTGTTCAGCTTGACCATGGTCGGGGAGGGTAAGGCCGATGTGCGGCTTGGGCTAGAGGCTTCAGGGGAAGCTGCGGAACCCCTTGAAAGCGCGACCGTTCGTTGAAGCTGCCTCGTCTGGGGAGACGCTCCATGCCCGATCCCGTACCGCTTCGCACCCGATCCTATGGCCTGCCCTTGCACCCGATCGTGCTCGGGCTTCCCTTTGCCTGCTTCTTCGCGGGCATGCTCACCGACATCGCCTATTTCCGGACTTACGACGTCACTTGGAAGAATTTCTCCGACTGGCTGCTCGCCGGCGGCATGATGCTGGGCGCGCTCGGTGCGATCGTCGGCATCGCCGATCTGCTGCGGCCGGCGGTGCGGGCCAATCGGCTGCTCACCCCCTATGCGATCGCCTATGCCGTAGCCATGGTGTTGGCGCTGCTCAACAATTTCATCCACAGCCGCGATGCGTACGGCGCGATGCCCGCAGGGCTGATCCTGTCGGTGCTGACCGTGCTCGTGCTTACCGGCGTCTCGGTGCTGGGCGCGCTCCTGCTGCGCCAGAGCCGCTTCGGAGGGGTTCGCTGATGCGCGCACTGCTTCTCGCGGCGAGCGCCACGCTCGCGCTCGCCGGCTGCGCCAGCAAGGGCGGCGACACCAGCCAGCAGATCGGCAGCGATCCCAAGCTGCCGGACATCCAGCAATATCTCGTGCCGCCGATGCACGTGGTGCCGCCCGCGCCCTGGGGCAGTGGCAAGCCCAAGGTGCCGGCAGGCATGAAGGTGCAGGCCTTCGCCACCGGGCTCGCCAAGCCGCGCACGATCTACACGCTGCCCAATGGTGACGTGCTGGTGGTCGAGACCGACGGCCCGTCCGAGCCCATCCATCGCCCCAAGGACGTGGTGATGAACCTCATCCAGGCGCACGCGCATGGCGGCGGCAAGGCGGGGATGGACATCATCCTGC
>JAPJRE010000132.1 GCA_030824725.1 Sphingomonas sp. | reverse complement strand
CCGCCAAGACGCGCGAGGAAGCGCGAGCGCAGGTGCTGCAGGAGCTGGTGAAGGCGCAGGACGAAGTCCGCGCGCGCGGCGAGGACGTTGCCAAGGCCAGCCTGCGCAGCTCCTTCCGCGAGCTGCGCGCGCCGGTGAGCGGCACCGTCTCGCAGCTGCAGGTGCATACCGAGGGCGGCGTGGTGGAAGGCGCCAAGCCGCTGCTCTCGCTGGTGCCCGACAATGCCCGCCTCGAGGCCGAGGTGATGATCGACAACAGCGATATCGGCTTCGTCCGCACCGGCATGCCGGTGAAGGTGAAGCTCCAGGCCTTCCCCTACACCCGCTACGGCATGATCCCCGGCACGGTGGTGGGGATCAGCCCCGAGGCGGTGCAGGTGAAGGAGGGGCAGCCGCCGGTCTACAAGGCACGGATCGCGCTCGACCGCAGCCATGTCGTCGCCAACGGCGCGCAGGTGCCGCTGCGCCCCGGCATGATCGCCAGCGCGGACATCGTTACCGGCAAGCGCACGCTGCTCAGCTATCTGGTGGGCCCGGTGCTGGAAGCGGGAAGCGAGGCGCTGCACGAGCGGTGACGCCGCGTGCCCGGGCGGCGTCGGCGGCGCGCGACGCCGCCCGGGCAACCCCGTAAATTCCCGTCGATACTGTCCCGCGCGTATCACCAAGGGACTTTTTAACCATATCTTCCAGATGCTTCTGTGAAGGCAGGCAGGCTAGGCACGCCACTTCATGCAGAGCCGGAGGGTGCTTCACGGGGAAGGACCGCAGGCTCCGTCGAGGAGGGGTTTCCCATGCGCCTGTTTTCCATCGCGGCTCTGGCAGCCGCGCTTGCCGTGTCTCCGGCTGCTGCCGCACCTGATCCCGCCGCCGGGCTGCAGGCCCTGCGCGAGCTGAACCTCGTGGTGTTCGACACGCTGACGACCAACGGGCAGGAAGTGGAAGGGCGCAGCTTCGTCGGCACGCTGGCGGCCGCGAACTTCACCAATTTCGGCATCGGCAACAGCCAGCAGGGCGCCGCCGCGTCTTCGTTCGACGTGCTGAGCGTGGTGGGCAACGCCACCGGCTCTTTCCGCATCAAGGCGGGCTACCAGAACGGCGCCAACGGCACCGTGGGCACCACCGCGCGCGTGGGCGGCAATGTCGGCTATGTCGATTTCAACACGACCGGCGGCGTGAACGGCGCGCTGATCGCGGGTGGGAACCTCACTTCCTCGTTCAACATCAACAATAACAGTGTGCGCTATGGCGGCACGGCGGCGGGCGGCCTGAACGGCGCGGTGAAGGATGGCAGCCTTGCCGCAGGCGGCGCGAACGACGTGGCCGCGGGCCTGCAGACGCAGATGACCGCGCTCCAGGCGAACCTGACCGGGCTGTCGAACCTGCTGACCACGCTGCCCTCGCTCGCCACGATCACATCGGTGTCGAACGCCCTCGACTATTCGGGCGCGCAGAACGGCTATGCCGTGTTCACGATGACCGAGGCGGCGTTCGAGAACCAGAACGCCAATTTCGACCTGCTGTTCACGGGGATGCCGAGCGGCATGACCACGATCATCAACGTGCTGGGCACCAACCTGGTGGAGCAGGGCAACGTCAACAGCAAGCTGCTCAACCAGTCGGTGATCTGGAACTTCAACGAGGCGCAGAGCCTGTCGCTGAAGGGCTTCCACGGCAGCGTCCTGGCGCCGAACGCCACCGTCTCGAACAGCAGCGCGCTGGAAGGCAGCATCGTCGCACGCAACCTTACGCTGAACGGCGAGATCCATCTCGGCACCTTCGATGGCACCGGCAACTTCGTGCCGCCCCCTTCGGGCGTGCCGGAGCCGGCGAGCTGGGCGATGCTGCTGTTCGGCTTCGGCGCGCTGGGTGCGATGGTTCGCCGTCGCCGGCGCGTCCTGGCCGTCGCGCAGTAGGCCCAGGCCAAATCGAACCGACGATCACGGGGATCCCGGCGCAAGCCGGGGTCCCCTTTTCTTTATGGTGGGGGACGCTTCGCCGCGCGGCGGGCGAGGGAAAAGGGGCGGCGCTTTGGCCGCCCCTTGGTCGTTCAGGCCCGGGCCCGGCTGTGCGGCGCGATCGCCGCGGTCAGCTGGGTGCCGAGCAACGGGCGCAGCACGCGCGGATCGAGCACCTTCACCAGCTCGCGCGCGAAATCGAGATTGGCGTCGAGGCCCTCCGTCGCGTCGCTGTTGACGGTCGAGATGCGTACCAGCACGCCGTCGACGATCCAGCCGGCCATCTGGCTCTTCAGCCGCGCCATCAGCTGCTCGTTGCCCGACTGGGGCAGATACTCGCCCACGCGCGCCCAATAGAGGATCTGTTCGGTGCGGTTATAGTTGGTCGCGGTCATCGCGCGGCCGGGGATGGTTACCTTGTCCGCCACCGGGATCATCTGCGCATGGCTCTCCACCACGGTGAAGCCGAAGAACGGATAGCAGACTTCGGGGCGGTGCAGCTGGAGCAGATCGGTCTGGGCATTGCCATAGGCGATCAGCAGCATCACCGTGGTGCCGTCGGGCCGCGAGAAGGCGCGGCTGACGACCTCGTTGTACAGCTTGTCCTCGAGGCTGCCCTCGCGCGGCGGTGCGATCAGCGCACCGGTATCCTCGGCCTTCCACACGCCGAATGCCTTGGGCATCAGCGTATCGAGCTTGGTCTTGCCGAGCAGGTCCATGCGGCGGCGCGGCTTGAGGCCGAGCGAGCCGGCAGCGGCGGCGAGGCAGCCGCCACCGATCAGCAGGTCACGCCGGTTGAACATGGGACCTCCGACGCAGGAACAGCTGGGCCTGTTCGACCGCCCAGTCGATGGCGAAGATGCCGAGCAGCGCCACCACGAACATCACCATGCCGGTGGAAACGTGGAGGAAGCTCTGCGCCGCTTCGTCGCCCAGATGATAGGTGATCAGCACCAGGATGATGATGCGCAGGGTGTTGGTGACCACCGCCACCGGGATCACCAGCGCGGCGATGAACAGCGCATAGCGCCAGGACGGCTTGTTCTTGATGTAGATGTACAGCAGCGTCACCACCACCAGGCTGGAGAGCGAGCGCAGGCCGGAGCATGCGTCTTCCACCAGCAGCTGATAGGGGCCGACGAACAGCGTCACGCCCTGGCGCAGGATCGGATAGTCGAGCCAGGAGAGGAAGCCGGTTGCGGCATAGGAGACGAACTCCTTGAGCGGCGCCGTCACCCGGTCGACCGCCCAGCCCGGCGGCGGCACCAGGAAGAACAGCCAGATCACCGGGAACCACGCAGCGCGCAGCGCACGGCCGCCGAAATAGAGATAGCCGGCGGTGATCACCGTGCCGACGAGGCCGAAGACCTCGATGCTGATGAAGTCGAACACCCGGCCCAGGCAATAGATGGCCAGCGTGCAGAGCAGCAGCGGCGCGCCCAGCAACAGGCTGCCCGGCGCGCGCAGTGCCTCTATCGAGCTGCGCTGCCGCGCCAGCATCCAGATGCCGGTGGCCAGCACGATCGGGCCATGCACGCCGCCCTCGGCGCTCCACACCTGCCGCCCGAGGGTGACGAAGGTGGGAATGGCAAGTGCCAGCAGGCCGGCGACGGCCAACCAGTAGCCGCCGCCTGTCCTGCCGTGCTGCCGCTCGCGAGCGGAGGCGGTCATATGGTTCAAATCAGTATCCGTTCAGCACACAACCGACGACGTTGGTACGGTCCGCACGCAGCGTACGGGTCAGCGTGTTTACATCGCGTATATAGCTGTTGTCCTTGCGCGCGACGATCATCGCATAGCCGGCCACATTGGCGACGCGCTGCGCATCGGCGCAGGTGTTCGCCGCGGTCGTATCGAAGATGGTGATGTCGAACTCGCGGAGCAACTGCGTCGTCACGTCGCGGAACTGTTCGGACGAGAGCAGTTCCTGGGGGCTGTGCTCGACATGGCCCGCCGGGATGATCGAGAGCTGGTCGAGCCCGGTCGGGTGGATGATCGAGGCGAGCTCGACCTCGCCCGACGCCAGATAGTCGGCGAGGCCCGGCTTGGCCGGATCGATCCCGAAGGCGGCGCCGACGGCCGGCGCACGGAGATTGGCGTCGACCAGCGCGGTCTTGATGCCGATCTGGGCAAGCGCGGTCGCCAAGTTGATCGCGATGAAGCTGCAGCCGGCGCCTTCGGCGGCGGCGCACAGCGCCAGCGCGCGACGCCCCTCGCGCAGGTGCTGCGCGATGATGCGGGTGCGCAGCGCGCGGATCGCTTCGGCCTCGATCCCCGTGGGATCGGCGAGGACGAGCTGATATTCCAGCGCGTTGGTGGTGTCCGGCGTCGTCGGAACGGCGCTCGGACGATCGCCTTCGGGCAGCGGTTCGGGCGTGGTCATCGCGTCCATCAGTTTACTGCAGCTCCCTGCGATTCGGCGGTTTCGCCGAGCGTTTCATGTGCGCGGCGGAGGCGGGCGGCGAGCGAGGCGCGGCTCTGCACCACGCCCAGCACCGGCGCATCGACGGCCGACTCCAGATCCTCGGGGCTGCGCACGCGGCGTGCGAGCAGCTCGACGAGCAGCGCCACCAGCAGGCCCAGGCCGAGGCCGAAGCCCGCCGCGCCGCCGATGATCATCGGGACCTTGGGATAATAAGGCGTGTCGGGCGCGCTCGCTTCGCTGAGCGTGGTCATGCCGGTGTCGTTGCTCATTGCCTCGAGGCGCAGATCGGCCACGCGCTGGGCCGCCTTCATGTACTGGTCCTGCTTCAGCGTCACGTCGCGCTGCAGCTGGGCCAGCTGGTCGACATCCTGGCGGTTGCCGAGCACGCGGGCGCGCTGGGCGTTGGCCGCGCTCTGGAGCGCGCCCTGCTGGGAGCCGGCGCCGCCGGCGGCCTGGGCACGCTCCTGCGCCGCCGCCTTGGCATAGACCTCGCGCTGGCGCTGGAGCGCCTGGAAGGCCGGATGGTTGGGGCCGAGATTGGTTGCGGCCTGCTGGATCTGCTGGTCGATCTGCGCCAGCTGCAGCTGCGCCGGGCCCATGCCCGCGGCGGCTGCGGGCGCGGCAGGAACGGCTGCCTGGCCCGAAAGCTGCGACAGCTTCTGGGTGTCGAGATCGGTGCCGGTTTCGGTGAGGACGATGCCGGACTTCTTCACAAAGGCGGTACGTGCCTCGACGGCCGCGAGCAGCGCCTGGCGCGCCGATTCCGCCTGCTGGGCATACCAGTCGGCGGACTTGGTCGCGGCCGCACGCTTCTCCGCCAGCGACTGTGCCAGGAAGGCGGTGCGGATCAGGTTGGCGATGCGTTCGGCACGCTCGGGAGAGCTGTCCGAATAGGTGATCTGGAGGATGTTGCTCCCCTCGATCACGTTGGCGTTGACGTTGGCCATGATGCCCTTGGCGAGCCAGCGACGGATGTCGCCGGTGCCCGCCGCGCTAGACGCGTTGAACGCCGCGATGTTCGCCGGATCATTGGCCCAGCCGAGCTCGTCGACGACGCGGCCGGCAGTGGCATAGTCCTCGATCATCTCGGTCTGCGTCTGCACATAGGCGCGCATGAACTGCGACGCCATCACCTGGCCCGTCACCGGATCCGGCTTGAACGTCTCGAGCACCAGCCGCGTGGTCGCCTTGTAGCGCTCGGGCAGGAACTGCACCACGATCGCGGCGGTGGCCACGCAGACAAGGAACGCTGGGAGGATGATCCACCGGCGCGCCCAGAGAATGCGGAAGAATTGGATGATATTCACTGGTGCGCCTCGTCAGCTGCCAAAGGTGCCAAAATCAGAACAACCGCTCGCCGATGACGATCGTGTCGCCGGGCTTGATCGGATCGTTCATCCCCAACTTGATCTCCTGCCCGTCGCGGGTGACCTTGATCCGCTTCTTCGAACCGGCCGGGCCGAGGCCGCCGGCCTGGGCGAGCGCACGCTGGAGATTCATGTCCGATTTGATCGGATATACCCCAGGCGAGTTCACTTGGCCATAAATGTAGAAACGCTCCACTTCGGGAACGAAGATCTTGTCGCCGGCGGCAATCATGGGATCGTCCTCGGGACCGCCCAGCGCCAGCTGCTTGTAGTTGAGCTTGACGCTCGTGCCGTCGGCGCGGGTGAGCACCACGAAGTCGGCCGCGTCGGGCTTCAGCCCGCCGGCGCGCGCAATGATTTCCGAAACATGGTAGGCGCGATCGATCGGCTGCAGGCCGTTCGAGCCGACCTGCCCCATCACCGTCACATAGTTGCTGACGAAGGAGACGATGTCGACGCTGACGATCGGCTTGGCATAATAGCCGCCGGCCTTCAGCAGGTTCTGGATCTTCGTGACCAGCGTCAGCGAGGTTTCGCCTTTGACCTGCACCGCGCCGAGATAGGGGAGGGTGACGGTCCCGTCCGACTGCACCTTGGCCCGCGTCTTGAAGTCGCTCTGGCCGAGCACGTCCACTTCGAGCACGTCGTCGACGCCGATGCGATAGCCGGCCGGCGCCGATCCGGGGGCAATGGAGGGGGACTCGCCCGTGGTCTGGGTCTGGGCAACCGGGGGCTGCTGCGGCTGGACCGGCTGCGCCGCGGGGCGCGCGCGCGGTGGCTGCGGCGTGGCGATCTGCGCGGCAGCAGGCGCCGCGAGGGCGGTCATGCCGGCCAGCGCCGAGACAAACATCAAATTACTTTTGTCGTACATGGATACAGCCCTTGTCAGAGCGCCAGCGAAGTCGTGAAGCTGATGCGCTTGGCGTTATATTTGTAGAGTCTGATGCTCGATTCCCGGTCATCATAGCGTGCGCCCAGGCCGAAGCGCAGCCGCCGCGTAGCGTTGTAATACAGGTTCGCGCCGACCGAGAACATGTGATCGTCGCCCGTGATCGGCGCGCCGACATAGAGCGGGGAGGACGAATAGTCGCGCCACGTCCGGCGGGCGTTGATCGCCACCCGGGTCCTGCTGCCCAGGTCGTGCGAGATCGTTCCCGACAGGGACGTCATCACTTCGTAGCTGACGAAGTAGATGATCGAGGGCTGCGCGGCGCGCGAGCCGTTGATCTGCACGCTGAACAGGTCGGCATTGTACAATGCCGAGAGATCGAAGCCGATGCCGGAGAAGCTGGGGGTGCCCGGCAGCGCCGGATCCACCTTGGTGTAGTTGACCGAGCCGCGGAAGTTCAGCCGCGAGGAGACGTTGCGTTCGAGCTGCAGGCCGCCCGCATAGCTCTTGATGCCGTCCCGCCCGAAGCCGCCGGCAGCCGTCTGGCGATGGAGATAGACGCTGTTCGCATAGCGGCCGAACACCGAAATGGTACCCAGCGAAGGCGATGTCAGGCCCAGCTGCGCCGTGAACGTGTCGGTATCGGCGTCCGCATATTGGCGGGCGGTCAGGCTGTTGCGCGTCTCGGTGCGGGAATAGGCAACCGCCGGACGCAGGCCATAGGTGGCGCCGCAGCCGATGTCGGCGCTGTACTGGCGCGATTCCGCGGTGTTGTTGAAGGCGTTGGGATCGTCGAGCACGTACAGGCTCGAAAGATCGCTGATTCGCCGCTGATAGCCGATCTCGCCATGGACGAGACACGAGGCGAGCTGCTGGTCGGCGCCGCCGGTCAACGAGATGTTCTCGCGGTTCAGGCGCGTATATTTGTTGTAGAAGCGATAGCCGACCGAACCTGCCAGATAGGTGCTGCCGGACGCCCGCGGCAGCACGATGCTGAGATCGAGCGACGGGGACGCGATCGCATCCCCGGTGCGTTCGCCGCGCGCGATGCGCGGATCGCTCACCACGACATTGTCGTTATACTCGATCTCGCCGGTCGCCCGCACGTCGATCTGGCGTGCGCTGCTGCTGGGGCGCGGCGTGAAGGGGTCGCGCTGGGCAAGGGCGGGATGCGCCCATGCTGCGGTCGCGAACAATGCTGCGATGCGGCATGGCACTGCGATGCCGCCGTGAAAGCGCGGGTTCTTGGCCTTAATTATGTCGTGTACTCGCACGATGGTTCCCCCCGGGTACTGGCTTCATTACCAACGGCCTCGTGCACAAGCAACCGATCAACGCCTTCGCATGTGCAACAAAATCCTCCAGGCCTCCAGCTCCCTGCCTATCCTTTTGGAACAGTTTGAGCCGGGCGCAAGCTTCGATGTCACGACGATCGCTGCTTAACCGCCGCTTATCACGTTGCCGGGTATCTAGCGAGTTGCCGCGCACGCTGCTAGTGCAGGTGCGAAGGGCGCGGCAAATCACGCGATTCCTGCGCCGCAACGAAAGGACATACATGCAGACGCCGTATGATTGGGTCACGATCGCGATATTCGCCGGCCTGATCGTTATCTTTCTGCAACGTTCCCAAGCCGATTCGGTTGTCCGCGACACCATGATCAGCTATTTGCCACCAGCGATAGGCTGCGCAGTTGCGAATTATTTGGGAAATGAGAATTATCACGTGTTCGCGATTCTCACGATCCTGTTGGTACTCGCGTACATCGCATTCGTGATCAAGCCGTACGAATTCATCAAGCGCCGCTGATCTTGCGGACGCCGAGTCGCGAGAGGATGTCCTGAGGTACGGACTCAGGCGAGCCGCGGTTTTCCGTCGGCGTTTTTTTTAAGGGGTGGTCGAGTGGCTTTAGGTTCCGCGCTGAAGTTCTTGTGGCCTTTCGGGCGCCGCGACATGCCCGAAGACGATGGCTATCTTCCGATCGCGGCAACGGTGGTGCCGCACCGGGATGCGCATGGCAGCAATCGCCTGCGTCCCGACTTTCCGGCCTTCCGCGCCTCGGCGCTGGATCGTCCGCAGGATCGCCGCCGTGAGGAGCGGCGGGAGATCACCCGCGCGCGCTTTGCGCTCGCCACCTATTTCACCCCGACCCAGCCCGTCGCCGATCGCTCCAGCTTCGCGGGCCGCCTGGGCGTGCTCGCCCGGCTGATCTCGGCTATTGAGAGCCAGCGCAGCCACATCGTGCTCTATGGCGAGCGCGGCATCGGCAAGACCTCGCTGCTGCACGTCCTCGCCGATGTGGCGCGCGAATCCAGCTACATCGTCAGCTATGCGACCTGCGGCTCCAACGCCAATTTCTCGGACGTCTTCCGCGCGTTGCTGCAGGACGTGCCGCTACTGTTCCACCGCGACGTCCCGCCCAATGCGGGCGAGGCGGAGAGCGGCGGCAGCCTTGCCGATCGCCTGCCGGCGGGGAGTTTCGGCTCCGGCGAACTGGCGGATCTCTGCGCGGACATCATCGGCACGCGGATGCTGATCGTCCTCGACGAATATGATCGCGTCGAAGACACCGCCTTCCGCCAGCAGGTCGCCGAACTGATCAAGAACCTCTCGGATCGTTCGGCACGCGTCCAGCTGGTGATCGCCGGCGTCGCGTCGAACCTCCAGGAGCTGATCGGCTATGCGCCCTCGATCCGCCGCAACATCATCGGCCTGCCGATGCCGCGGCTGGAGGAATCGGAGGTGCAGGAGATGATCGCGCTGGTCGAGACCGCCTCGGGTGTGCGATTCGATCCCAACCTCACCCGGATCATCCATCTGCTCGCGCTGGGCTCCCCCTATTTCGCGCGGCTGCTGTGCCACCATGCGGCGGTCGAGGCACTCGACCAGGGCCGGCTGACCGTCGACCAGGGGCATCTGCGCCGGGCGCTCGATGCGGCGATCGTTGAGATGGAAGGGCGGATGGCGCCGCGCACGGTGCTCGAGATGC
>JAPJRE010000131.1 GCA_030824725.1 Sphingomonas sp. | reverse complement strand
ACCATGGGCGGCGCGAAGCGTGCCGAGATGCTGGAGCGGGCACCGGGCCGCACCACCGTCCCCCAGATCTTCATCGACGGGCAGCATATCGGCGGGTCGGACGATCTCGCCGCGCTCGATCGCAAGGGCGGATTGGACCCGCTGCTCGCCGCATGAGCCGCGCCGCGCTGCTCCAGATGACCAGCGGGATCGATCCCGCTGCCAATGCCGCGACGCTGGTCGAGGGCGTGGCGCAGGCCAAAGCGGGCGGGGCGGCGATGCTGTTCTCGCCCGAAATGTCCGGCCTGGTCGACGGCAATCGCGATCGCGCGCGGGCGCAGTATCGGCCCGAGGGCGAGGACGCCGTGCTGGCGGCGGTGCGCGATGCCGCCGCGAAGCACGGCCTCTGGGTGCATCTGGGCAGCCTTGCGGTGCTGCGCGAGGACGGCAAGCTCGCCAATCGCGCCTTCGTGATCGACGATAAGGGCGCGATCCGCGCGCGCTACGACAAGATGCACCTGTTCGACGTCGATCTGCCGACCGGCGAGAGCTGGCGCGAATCGAACAGCTACACCGCCGGCGCGGGGCCGGTGGTGGTCGACACGCCGCTCGGGAAGCTCGGCCTCGCCATCTGCTACGACCTGCGCTTCCCGGACCTGTTCCGCACGATGAGCGATGCGGGCGCGACCATCCTGGCGGTGCCGGCGGCGTTCACCCGGCCCACCGGCGCGGCGCACTGGCACGTGCTGCTCCGCGCCCGCGCGATCGAGTCAGCGGCGTTCGTGCTCGCGGCGGCGCAGACCGGCGAGCATGAAGACGGCCGCGCCACCTATGGCCACAGCCTCGCGATCGATCCCTGGGGCGACGTTCTGCTCGACATGGGGGCGCCGGCGGGCCTGGGTTTCGCCGAACTCGATACCGCACGGCTCGACGAGGTGCGGAGCCGCGTGCCGGTTCTTCGCCATCGCCGCGCGATTCCAGAGGCGATCCTCGCGTGATCGTCTTCGACCTGAAATGCGGCGGCAGCCATGTGTTCGAGGCGTGGTTCAAGTCGAGCGGCGCCTATGAGGAACAGCGCGCGCAGGGGCTGATCGCCTGCCCCCTGTGCGGCGACGTCGCGGTGACCAAGGCGGTGATGGCGCCGGCGGTGTCGCCCAAGGGCAACCAAGCGGCCGAGAAGCCACCGGTGGCGCCGGAAGCCTTCAAGGCGGCGCTGGCGGCGATCGCGCAGCTCCAGGCCAAGCAGCTCGAAACCTCCAAATGGGTGGGGAAGGCCTTCGCCGAGGAAGCGCGGGCGATGCATCTGGGCGACGCACCGGAGGCGCCGATCCACGGCCAGGCGACGCTCGCCGAGGCGAAGGCGCTGGTCGAGGAAGGGGTGCCGGTGGCGCCGCTGCTGGTTCCGGTCGTGCCGCCTGAGGCGCGCAATTGATTTAGCCGCAAGGGACCGGTACGAGCGTTTGCGTGGCCCGGTAGCTCAGCAGGATAGAGCAAGCGATTCCTAATCGAGAGGTCGGAGGTTCGAATCCTCTCCGGGTCACCAATACTCGACGCTGCCGCGTCCGCAGGCGGCTCGCCGGGACCTGAGACCATCAACTTGCCGTCGGGGGATCGGTAAAGAGATGCGTGTGCCTATCGTCCTGCACATCAGCTTCGATTTTCCGAGCCCGCTGGCGCCGCCGCACATGACCCGCGCGGTGGAGCGGCTGGTCGACAGCGCCGATGGCTTTCGCAACATCGTCTACAGCATGACGCGCGTCGGCGATCTCGGTCGTGAGATCGCCGCGCTGCGCTATGCACCCGATCGGGTCGCGATCGCCTATCGTGCGCTGCCCAAGGGGCTGGGGCTGCGCCACGCGATGACGCGACTGGCGCGGTGGATCGCGGTCGATCTGCGCGCCCAGGGCATTGCCATCGATTTGATCCATGCGCACAAGCTGACGACCGACGGGATCGTCGCGCGCCAGCTCGCCCGCGAATTCGGGGTACCGTATCTGTGCAGCATCTGGGGCGATGCGGACGGCTGGGTTTGGGGCGGACGCCCCGACCTGCATGGCCAGTGGCGCGAGATCGCGGCGTCGGCGCGCGCGCTGATCGCCACCGCGCCCTGGGCAGTCGCGCGGTTCTCGAAGATACTGCGGGTGCCGCCGCAGGCCATCGCCGTGCTGCCGGTCATGGGCGGGGTGGCGGAGCCGACCGCCTCGACCGTCTCCAGCGATCGGATCGTGTCGCTCTTCCATCTCGCCCATTGGCGGCGGAAGGGGGTCAGCCAGCTGATCCCGGCGATGCAGGCCGCCGCGGCCGACGCCGGCGCAGGCTGGCGGCTCGACATCGTCGGCGGCGGCGATGCGCGCAGCTATCTCGCGGTGGACCGGCTGATCGCGCGTGCCGGTGCGGGCGCGCGGGTGCAACTGCTCGGCCCGGTGCCCAACAGTTCGGTGCGCGAGATGCTGGGCGCCAGCGCGATGCTGGCGCTGCCGAGCCAGCAGGAGACGTTCGGCATGGTGTTCGTCGAGGCGCTGTTCGCCGGGATCCCCGTGCTCTATCCAGCCGGCTGGGCGATCGACGGCTATCTGCCGCCTGAACGGATCGGCTATGCCTGCCGGGCCGACGATCCGGCGGACGTCGCCGCAGGCCTGCGGCACGTCATGACCAACCAGCAGGCGCTGAAGGAGTCGATCGCGCGGCTGCAGGCCGAGGGCGCGCTGGCGCGGTTCGCCCCGCACCGCATCGCCCTCGACTATCGGCGCCACCTCTCAGCGGCGCTCGCCTGACGTCATTTCAGCGCGGTGCACCAGGTGCGCAGGCAGGGCACGAGATGCTCGAGATAGGGGCGCAGCATGCCGCTGGCGCCACCCGCACGGGCTGCGACATTCTCGGTGAATTCGGCCATCATCGTCAGATAGTCGGCGGGCGCGACTTCGGCCGATAGGCTGAAGATCTCGATCGCCTCCTGGTTGACCATGTGCGCGATATGCTCCTGCCAGATGTTGCGCTGCATGTCGCCGGCCTTGCGATGTCCGATCATCGGGGCGCCGACGGTGAGCGTGTCGCCGACGCGGTCGACCAGCATCTTCAGGATGAAGCCGCCCCAGATGTCGCCATAGCGATCGATCATCCAGTGCGGCAGCACCGGCACGTGCATCGGCAGCTGGTAGACCGCCGGGGTCACCTTGCGCCGGAACTGCATGTTCATTGAGCAGACCGACACCAGCGCGCCGGGCGCGATCGCCGCGGAGGGGATGGCGAGGTCGACCTCGGGCCAGCGCCATTGCGGCCCGTTGATCTTGTCGATGCCGTTGACGTCGAACGCGTCGGTCCACAGGCCGAGGTTGAAGATCGGAGCCGCCGCATCGGTCGCGTCGCCGATCGATGCGCGCTGATAGGCGCCGCGGCACTCATAGGGAAAGCCGCGTGGGAACAGATTGTCCGGCGTGCCGGCATAGAGGTCGAGGATGTTGAGGTGGCGCAACCCTTCGCCGAGCACCGGGCGCTCCGCGGCGGCGAGCGCTTCGGTCACTTCGGCGAAGAAGTTCTGCGAGGTGACTTCGCAGTCGTCGTCCAGCGCAACGATGATCTCGTCGTCGTCGCTCTCGTGCCAGGCGATGTAGAAGCCGAAATCGCGGCAGGCGCCGTTGCGCCGAGGGAACCATTCGTCCGCGTCGCCCAGCATTCGCTTGCGATCTTCCCACGAATAGATGCGAAAACTGGGATGATCGACCGTGACCGTGCCGGGGGAGTCGTCGACGACGACGAAGCGCGCGCCAGCATCGATCAGCGGCGCCAGATATTCCAGAGATACCGAGCGATTTGAGGGGACTACAATGATCATGGTTTCGAGCCCTTTTCGAGTATGTTGGTTGAGTATTGCGTACGCATACTAATGGGCGCGACCCGATGAGTGGGTTGTTATGATCTTGATCGCGAGAGATATACGATTGCGGGCGGTGCTATTGTTGCGGATCCGCCGCTGGGAAGGGGCTGGGCGTTGGACGCTGCCGTTGTCAGATGGCAGCGCCGGTTGGTGCGATCAGCCTCCCCGGGTTGCCGCGGACGGTCGCCCCGTCCGGCACATCCTCGGTCACCACGCTGCCGGGAAGCACGACTGCACCCTTGCCGACCGTCAGCCCGGGCAAGACGATCGCGCGCGCGCCCAGGGTTGCGCCCTCGCCGATATAGGTGTGCAGCCAGACTCTGGTGGCGATGTCATGCGTCAATACGACGGCTTGTTCGCCGATGATTACGCGGGCGGCAATGTGCACGCCCTTTGGAAAAGTGCGATCAATAAGCGCGCTGGTCGCGATCTCGGCGCTTGGATGAATATCCATTCCCCAGACGCGCGTCTGAACAAAGCGCCGCCATGTGCGAGCGAACATATGCTGTGGCTCCCCCCGGAACACTTGAAAAACGACTAAGGCTCTTCCCGATTCGCCTCAACCCGCAATATGTTGTCGCATCATGTTGCGGTCGCTCGATCAACTCGATTTCCTTCGCCTGCCGCTCTACGAGGCGCGGCGCCGGTGGCTGGCGTGGCGCTGGGGCATCGTAGCGCATCCGAGTACGCGTATCTCCTTGCAGGCAAGGTTCCTTTCCGGCGGGCCGGGCTCGATCGTGGTGGGCCCCTATTCGGTGATCGCCTTCAAGACGCTGCTGCTCGCGCGGGACGATGCGGGGCGGGTGCGGCCGATCCGGATCGGCGAGCGCTGCCTGATCGGTGGCGGCGCCATGATCCTGCCCGGGGTAACCATCGGCGACGGCTGCGTGATCGGCGCAGGTGCCGTGGTCTATGACGACATCCCGGCCGGCTCGATCGCGGTCGGCAGCCCGGCCCATGTCGTGCGCAGTGGGATCGAGACCGAGCGATACGGGCGGATCAAGGGCATCGAGGGCAATGAGGGGCGCGACCCCCACGCCGAATAGATGGCCTGATCGACGGCGTCGCGAAACTGTGCCGGCGGCGTCCCGGAACGAAGAAGGGGAGCCGCGCGCCCTAGCACGCGGCTCCCCAGTCATTTCCCCCGCTCGAGGGGTATGCGATCCGAAGCGGGAGAAGTGCGGTCAGAAGCGCGTGCCCACGCCGAAGCCGAACACCAGCGGGTTGATGTCGACCTTGGTCTGGTTGATCGTGCCGCCGGTATCGAGGCGCGCGGTGGTGCTCATGTCGATGTACTTGATGTCGAGATTCAGGAAGAATTTCTTGTTCAGATCGATGTCCACGCCCGCCTGCAGCGCATAGCCGACGCTGTCCTTCAGCGAGAGGCTGGTCTTGCCGAGCGCCTTGTTCAGCGAATCGCTGGTCTTCGCCGAATAGAAGGTGGTGTAGTTGATGCCGGCGCCAACATAGGGGCGGATCGCCGACTTCGGCAGGAAGTGATATTGCAGCGTCAGCGTCGGCGGCAGTACCCAGGTGTGGCCCACCTTGCCGAGCGCCGAGATCGCCTCGCGGCCCTGGATGTCGTGGCGGGTGCTGGAGACGATCAGCTCGGCGCCGATATTGTCGGTGGCCATGTAGGTGAAGTCGACTTCGGGCATCACCGCATCGCCGACACCGACCTTGCCGGTGGGGATGCCGGGGGTGATGCCGCCCGACGACTCGTTGGGGGCGACTACGATGCCGCGCAGGCGGACCAGCCAGTCACCGGCCGCGATGCCCGCACGGTCCTGTGCCTGGGCGCTCGCGGTCGAGGCCAGCAGGCCGGCAGCGGCCAGACCGACAAAAAGCGAAGTACGCATCGTTCATTTCTCCTCGTGTTCGACGAGGCACCGGGTACTCCCAAGATCGTTTGGCGGTTTTGATCGGTCGCAATGTTGCGCGTAGGTAATGTTCCCAAGGGTTCCGGCTGCGGACCTATACGTAACGACAGGTCCCGCGCGCGCGGCGCATGCCATCCGCGGAGGCGGATGATGTACATGGATCGAAACCAGCCCGATCTGGGCGCTGCCGAATGGAGCCTGCCCACGCGCTGCGCAGCCTGCGGCGTGCGGATGGCGTCGCTCTGCGGCGGCATCTCGGCGGCGGCGCTGGAGGCGCTCAACCGGCTCGGCCGCAAGCGCGTGCTGCGCCGGGGGGAAGCGCTGATCTGGCAGGGAGACATTGCCGAGCAGGTGGGCATCCTGCACCACGGGCTGGTCAAGCTGTCCGCCTCGCTGGAAGACGGCCGCGAGCAGATGCTGGGGCTTGCCTTCCCCGCCGATTTCGTCGGCGCGCTCGGGGAGCGGCCGTCGAGCCACTGCGTCACGGCGCTGACCGAGACCGAATTGTGCGTGTTTCCGCGCAGCGCGCTGCCCGCGCTGGTCGAGGCGCATCCGGAAATCGGCCAGGCGCTGCTCACGCGCGCCTATGACGAACTCGACCAGCTGCGCCGCTGGATGCTGCTGCTGGGGCGCAAGTCGGCGGGGGAACGCGTGGCCAGCCTGTTGCTGCAGTTCGCCGCGCGCGGCACCTGCCGCTCGGGCGCGCCGGTTGCGCTGCCGCTCACCCGCCAGCAGATGGCCGAATTGCTGGGGCTGACGATCGAGACGGTGAGCCGCAAACTGACCGCGATGAAGCGGGACGGGGTGATCGCGCTGCCGGACCTGCGCAGCTTCGTCATCCTCGATGCGGGTGCACTTGCAATACTTGCAGCCGAGGCTCCGTAACTAACCGCATGTCGGCATCGAAGACTCCAGCCTAGCCTCCTCGTGTCCACGAAGAAGATCGGGATGAACTGGAGGCGACCATGAAGAATGTACTCGTTCTGATGCATGACGACGCCGGGCAGGAAGCGCGGTTTCAGGCCGCAGTCGACTTGACGCGCGGGCTGGAAGGACATCTGCGCTGCATCGATGTCGCGATGGTGCCGGCCTATGTCGGCGACTATGTGGATTTCGGCGGGGGCGCGGCGCTGCTCGCCGACGAACAGACCCGCGAGGCCGCCAATCGCGTGCGGATGGAAGCCCGGCTGAAGGTGGAGGACGTGCCCTATGACTGGGTGGATGCCACCGGCTTCGCGCGCGAATGCCTGCGCGATGCCAGCGCGCTCGCCGATCTGGTGGTGCTCAATCGCGAGCTCGACAAGATCGACTATCCCGACATGCGGGACCTGATCTGCGACACGATCCTGAAGACCGGCAAGCCGATCGTCGCCATGCCGGAAAAGGCGCTGGGCTTCGATCTGTACGGCCATGCCGTCGTCGCCTGGGACGGTTCGCGCGCGGCGGAGGCGGCGCTGCAGGCGGCGGTGCCGCTGCTCAAGCATGCCGGCACGGTGACGCTGCTGGCCGTCGACGAGGGGCAAGTGCGCCTCCCGGCCGCGGACGCCGCCGAATATCTCTCCCGCCACAATATCCGCCCCGAAGTGCGGGTGGTGCCCAAGACCGATACGGTCAGCGGCGCGATCCTGGGGGTGGTGGAGGCGCTGGGGGCGGCCTATCTGGTGATGGGCGGCTTCGGCCACAGCCGCTTCCTGGAGGCGGCGTTCGGCGGCGTGACGCGGCGGATGCTGGCCGAAAGCCCCGTGCCGCTGGTTCTCGCGCACTGATCCCCCCGCATCGCGCGCTTCGGCGGAGACTCGGAAGCAAAAAGGGGCAGGCACCGGATGATGCCTGCCCCTTTGTTTTCGTGGCGCCTGAAAAGGCGGCCGCAACCGCGCTTACTTGACGTGCTTGGCGAGGTGCTTGTTCATTTCGAACATGGTGGCCTTGTCACCGCCGAAGATCGGCTTCAGCGTGTCGTCGGCCAGGATTTCCCGCTTGTTCGCAGGGTTCTGCAGGTTGTTCTTCTTAATGTATTCCCACACCTTGCTGACGATCTCGCTGCGCGGCAGATCAGCGGTGCCCACAATCTTCGCCAGTTCGGGCGAAGGGGTAACCGGCTTGGCAATGCCACCGCGTGCTTTGGTCTCGGCCATCGTGTCTAACTCCTGTTCGTACCCCTTAGTGGGGCTATTCCTTCGTCAGCGCCTCGGGATTGAGAGGCTTCCTCCCCCTTGTCGCAACCAACGATGTACTGTGGTTCGTGCGGTGATGCACGTCCCTGTACGCCTTTGACTGCGGGAAAGGGCATCTGTCCAGCGCAGACCGCACCGAAGCGCGGCGAACCGCTGTTTTGCGGCGCTGCGGTGGTGCAGCGGCGCAACACTTTAGGGTAAAAACGTAGTAATGTTGCGCATTCAGGCCAAGACTCGGGCCTGGAGGAGCCCTTCCCCGCTGCCGCCCATGTCGGGTGTGGCCTCGGTGGTGGGGCCTGGACGTTCGCCAGACACCGCGTCGAAGCTGGACAAGATCGTATAATTCCGGCACTAGGGGAGCGTGATCGACGTCCTGCGCCTTACCCTGCGACTTATCCGCCCTTAGGGGCCGATTTCGCACGCGCGCGTCTCCCCTAAGGGCAAACTGGAACTTCCCTATCGCATTACGGCTGCGCTAGGCGCGGCCAGACCTTGAAGAGAGACACGGCCCATGTTGCGCGACCCCAGCGTCAAATATCGTCCCTTCCCGCAGGTGGATCTGCCCGATCGCCAATGGCCCAGCCGCACCATCACCAAGGCGCCGCGCTGGCTCTCCACCGACATGCGCGACGGCAATCAGGCGCTGATCGACCCGATGGACGGCGAGAAGAAGACGCGCTTCTTCGAGCTGCTGGTGAAGGTGGGCCTCAAGGAAATCGAGGTCGGCTTCCCGAGCGCTGGGGCGACCGAGTTCGACTTCATCTCGGGCCTGGTGCGCGAGGGCAAGGTGCCCGACGACGTGATCGTGCAGGTGCTGACCCAGTCGCGCCGCGATCTGATCGAGACCAGCTTCCAGTCGCTGAAGGGCGCCAAGCAGGCGATCGTCCATCTCTACAACGCGGTTTCGCCCGCCTGGCGCCGTATCGTGTTCGGCATGAGCCGCGACGAAATCCGTCAGATCGCCATCGAAGGCGCGAAGGTGCTGCGCGACGAGGCAGCCAAGCAGCCCGATACCGAGTGGCATTTCGAATATAGCCCGGAGACCTTCTCCACCGCCGAGCTCGATTTCTCGGTCGAGGTCTGCGAGGCGGTGATGGACATCCTGCGCCCGACGCCGGAGCGCCCGCTGATCCTCAACCTGCCGGCCACGGTCGAGGCTGCGACGCCCAACATCTATGCCGACCAGATCGAATGGTTCTGCCGCAACATCCGCAACCGCGAGAGCGTCGTCATCAGCCTGCACACCCATAACGACCGCGGCACGGGCGTCGCTGCGTCCGAACTGGGCCTGCTGGCGGGCGCCGACCGCGTCGAGGGCTGCCTGTTCGGCAATGGGGAGCGGACCGGCAATGTCGATCTCGTGACGCTGGCGCTCAACATGTACACCCAGGGGCTCAACCCCGGGCTCGACTTCTCGGACATGGACGAGGTGATCCAGACGGTGGAGTATTGCAACCAACTGCCCGTCCACCCGCGCCACCCCTATGCCGGCGACCTCGTTTTCACGGCGTTTTCGGGCAGCCACCAGGACGCGATCAAGAAGGGCTTCGCCTCGCAGGCGGCGCGCAACGACCAAGTCTGGGACGTGCCCTATCTGCCGATCGATCCCAAGGATCTCGGCCGCGATTACGAGGCGGTGATCCGGGTCAACTCGCAGTCGGGCAAGGGCGGCGTCGCCTGGGTGCTCGAGCAGGACAAGGGCCTCAAGCTGCCCAAGCGGATGCAGGCCGAGTTCTCCAAGCACGTCCAGGCACTGGCCGACGAGACCAGCCGCGAGCTCAACGCCGCCGACATCTGGGGCCGGTTCGAGCAGGTATATTT
>JAPJRE010000130.1 GCA_030824725.1 Sphingomonas sp. | reverse complement strand
GAGTTGGGTGCATGCCGGCGGCTGCCGCGGCCGGCCGGAGGCGATGGCGCGTCTGGTCCGGGCAGTGGAAACGGCACGGCGGGACCGCGCGCCGGATTTCGCGACGGCGCTCTATGCATTGGCCAAGGCGCGCGAGGATGAAGGCGACGGAGAAGCCGCCGAAGCACTCTACGTCGAGGCGGCGGCGCGGATGCGCCCGACCCGCAGCTATTCGGCCGACGAGGATGCCCGTTTTGTCCGCGCATTGATCCAGCGCTTCCCGCGTCGCGGCGATCCGATCGAGACGGCGCCGAGCCGATCGATTTTCGTCACCGGACTCCCGCGCTCCGGTACGACGCTCGTCGAGCAGATCCTTGCCAGCCACTCGACCGTCGCGGGCGGCGGGGAACTCAACGTGCTGGCGATCGCGTCGCGCGCGGTGGGCGGGCCCCTCCCGCCGGCGGACATTGGGCAGACAGCCGCCTCGGCCTTTGCAATGCTCTATCACCACCTGCTCGCCGAGCGCTACGGGGCGGCGGGACGCGTCGTCGACAAATCGCTCAACACCAGCCGCTTCACCGGCATTGTTGCGACGGCGCTGCCACAGGCACCGATCCTCTGGCTGGAGCGCGACGTGCTCGATGTCGCTTGGTCGTGCTTCAAGACTCCGTTCTCGGTCGAGATGGGGTGGAGCTTCAGCCTGAAGGACATGGGCACCCACTTCGCGCTGGAAGACCTGCTGCGCGCCCATTGGCTTCAGCTCTATCCGGATCGCATCCTGCCGGTCCCCTATGCCGCGCTGGTCCAGGATCCAGCGACGTGGATCCCGCGGATCGCCACCCAGTGCGGGATGGCGTTCGAGCCGCAGATGGCGCAATCGCATGCCGTCAAACGCGCGGTCACGACGTCGAGCGTGGGCCAGGTTCGCGAACCCATCTACACGCGGGCGCTAGGGTCGAGCGTCGCCCATCGGGCGGTGCTCGAACCCTTCCTGCAATCCTATCAGGCGGCGCGCCGATCGCTCGGGCTCGGCGACGCCGCCCTGTGATCATCCCACCCGCAACACCAGCGCGCCATCGCCTTCGTCGACATGCACGGTCGACCCATCCTTCACCGCGCCGCGCAGGATCAGGTCCGCGAGCGGATCCTGCAGATACTTCTGCACCGTGCGCTTGAGCGGCCGCGCGCCGTATACCGGATCATAGCCGACCCGGCCCAGCCACTCGCGGGCTGCCGGCGACAGGTCGATCGCCACCTTGCGGTCCTTGAGCAGCTTCGCCACCCGGCCGACCTGGATGTCGACGATCGGCGCCATGTGATCCGCGCCCAGCCGGTGGAACAGGATGATCTCGTCCAGCCTGTTGAGGAATTCGGGCCGGAAATGCGCCCGCACCACGTCCATCACCTGCGGCTCGACCTCCTCCACCGGATGGCCGTCGGGCAGGTTGGTGAGGAACTGGCTGCCCAGGTTCGAGGTGAGGATCACGATCGTGTTCGAGAAATCCACCGTGCGGCCCTGGCCGTCGGTCAGGCGGCCGTCGTCGAGCACCTGGAGGAGGATGTTGAACACGTCGTTGTGCGCCTTCTCCACCTCGTCGAACAGCACCACCTGATAGGGGCGCCGACGAACTGCTTCGGTGAGAACGCCGCCTTCCTCGTAACCGACATAGCCCGGAGGGGCGCCGATCAGCCGCGCGACCGCATGCTTCTCCATGAACTCGCTCATGTCGATGCGCACCATCGCGTTGGGATCGTCGAACAGGAATTCGGCGAGTGCCTTGGTCAGCTCGGTCTTGCCCACGCCCGTCGGCCCGAGGAACAGGAAGCTGCCCAGCGGCCGATTCGGATCCTGCAGCCCCGCGCGGCTGCGGCGCACGGCGGTGGAGACTGCCTTCACCGCATCGGCCTGGCCGATCACGCGCTTGCCGAGTTGCTCCTCCATGTGGAGCAGCTTCTCGCGCTCGCCTTCCAGCATCCGCTCCATCGGGATGCCGGTCCAGCGCGCGACCACGCCGGCGATGTCGTCGGCGGTCACTTCCTCGCGCAGCATCGCACCCTTGGCGGCGCTCTGCGCCTCGTCGAGCTGGCGGGTGAGCTGGGGGATCACGCCGTAGGACAGCTCGCCGGCGCGCGCGAGATCGCCCGCGCGCTGCGCCTGGTCGAGTTCGATCCGCGCCTGGTCGAGCTGTGCCTTGAGCACCGCTTCGGCGTTGATCTTGTCCTTCTCCGCCTGCCAGCGGGTGGTCAGCTCGGCCGATTGCTGCTCGAGATTGGCGAGGTCCTCTTCCAGCGTGGCCAGCCGGTCGCGCGAGGCTTCGTCGGTCTCGCGCTTCAGCGCCTCGCGCTCGATCTTGAGCTGGATGATCCGGCGGTCGAGGCTCTCGATCTCCTCGGGCTTGGATTCCACTTCCATGCGGATGCGGCTCGCGGCCTCGTCCATCAGGTCGATCGCCTTGTCGGGCAGGAAGCGGTCGGCGATGTAGCGGTTGGAAAGCGTCGCCGCGGCGACGATCGCCGCGTCGGTGATCCGCACGCCGTGGTGCAGCTCGTACTTTTCCTTGAGCCCGCGCAGGATCGAGATCGTGTCCTCGACCGTCGGCTCGCCGACGAACACCGGCTGGAAGCGCCGCTGGAGCGCTGGGTCCTTCTCGACGTGCTTCTGATACTCGTCGAGCGTGGTCGCGCCGATGCAGTGCAGCTCGCCGCGGGCGAGTGCGGGCTTGAGCAGGTTGCCCGCGTCCATCGCGCCCTCGGCTTTCCCGGCGCCGATCAGCGTGTGCATCTCGTCGATGAACAGCACGATCTGGCCCTCGGCGCCCTTCACCTCGTCGAGCACACCCTTGAGGCGCTCCTCGAACTCGCCGCGATATTTGGCACCGGCGATCAGGCTGCCCATGTCGAGCGCCATCAGCGTGCGGTCCTTGAGCGTATCGGGCACGTCGCCATTGGCGATGCGCAGCGCGAGGCCTTCGGCGATCGCGGTCTTGCCGACGCCGGGCTCGCCGATCAGCACGGGATTGTTCTTGGTGCGGCGGGCGAGGATCTGGATGGTGCGACGGATTTCCTCGTCGCGGCCGATCACGGGATCGAGCTTGCCGGCGCGCGCCGCCTCGGTGAGGTCGCGGGCGAACTTCTTGAGCGCGTCGTAGCGGTCCTCGGCCGACGACGTGTCGGCGGTGCGGCCGCCGCGCATCGAGTTGATCGCGGTGTTCAGGGCCTCGGGCTTGGCATTCGCCGCCTGCAGGGCCTTGCCGGCAGCCGTGTTGAGGCTCAGCGCCAGCGCGACGAGCAGCCGCTCGACGGTGACATAGCTGTCGCCGGACTTCTGCGCGATCGTCTCGGCCTGGTCGAGCACGCGGACCAGGTCGTTGTCGAGCCCCGGCGTCGACTGCGCGCCCGAGCCGCTGACGACCGGGATCTTGGAGAGCGCGAGGTTGGTCTCGCCCAGCGCGCGCTTGGCATCGCCCCCCGCTGCCTGGATCAGGCCGCTGGCCATGCCCTGCTCGTCCTCGAGCAGTGCCTTGAGAAGATGCTCCGGGCTGATCCGCTGGTGGTTCATGCGGATCGCCACGGTCTGCGCCGATTGCAGAAAGCCCTTGGCGCGGTCGGTGAATTTTTCGAGGTTCATGCCTGATCCCTGTTCGACGTTGATCAGCAGATAGTGTTGCAAATGGGCAACACAAGAGGGGCGACGTGCATCATGGCTATCGTACTGCAGGTTCGGTAGACAACGGGAAATCGGGACTTTTCCGAAGCGTAAATCCGATCGTCACGCAGCTGTCACGAAGGAGTCCCGATAACGAAGCCTTAACTGTCGAATGTTGCAACGCGGCAAGCGTAGCGGCCGCGGAGCCGGGCGAGGGGCTCGGCGCTTTCCCAAGGGGATCATGCGCATGCGCATTCGTACGCTTGCCGCCGGCCTGCTCGCCGGTACGTCGCTGTTCACCGCCGGCGCGGCCTTCGCGCAAACCGCGCCCGCCGCCACGCTCATCGACGATACGCAGCCGCAGAGCGGCGCCGACGACATCGTCGTGATCGGCAAGGGCGAAACCCGCCAGATCCAGACGCTGACCCAGGCTGACATCGCGCTGCTCGCGCCGGGCACCAGCCCCCTGAAGGCGATCGAGAAGCTGCCGGGCGTCAACTTCCAGGGCGCCGACCCGTTCGGCGCCTATGAATGGGCGGGCCGCATCTCGATCCGCAGCTTCAACCAGAACCAGCTTGGCTTCACGCTGGACGGGATCCCGCTCGGCGACGCGAGCTACGGCAACGTCAACGGCCTGCACATCAGCCGCGCGATCATCAGCGAGAACATCGCCGAGACCCGAGTCTCGCAGGGCTCGGGCTCGATCGACACCCAGGCGACCAACAACCTCGGCGGCACGCTCGAATTCCTGTCGAGCGATCCCAAGGAGACGTTGGGCATCGACGTCAACGCCACCGGCGGCAGCGACAATTTCTGGCGCGTGTTCGGCCGGCTCGATTTCGGCGAACTGACCCCGGGCGGCACCCGTGCCTATCTCTCCTATCTCCACTCGGATACCGACAAGTGGAAGGGTTGGGGCGCGCAGCGCATCAACCAGGTCAACGGCAAGGTCGTCACCCCGATCACGCCGGAACTGCGCGCGGTCGGCACGTTCGACTTCTCCGATCGTCGCGAGAACGACTATCAGGACATGTCGCTCGAGATGATCAAGCGTCTCGGCAACAACTGGGACAATATCTCGAACGATTATGCCAAGGCGATCCGGCTTGCCGATATCGCCAACAACATCGATCGTGGCAACAACACGACCGGCGCCCCTGGTCCGGACGGTCTTTCCGACGTCACCGGCTTGCCCGCTTCCAATCCTGCGGCCGGCACCACCTTCCCGGCGCCGATCGCATCGCTGGACGACGCCTATTACAACGCTGCAGGCCTGCGGCGCGACTATCTCGCCTCGGGCGGTCTCGAGACGACCGGCAGCTCGGCCATCCATGGCGCGCTGAAGGGCTATTATCACAGCAATCACGGCCAGGGCCTGTGGTACACGCCGTACGTCCCGTCCCCCAACGGGGTGCCCATCTCGCTGCGCACGACGGAGTATGACGTTCGCCGCGGCGGTGTGTTCGGCAATGTCGGCACCAAGTTCGGCTTCAACGACGTGACCGTCGGCGGCTGGTACGAGCGCAACGACTTCCGCCAGGCGCGCCGCTTCTATGCGATGGACAGCCGCACCAGCCCGGGCCGCTCGAGCCTGTCGTTCCAGAGCAACCCGTTCGCTACCCAGTGGTACTGGAAGTACAAGACCGATACCGTCCAGTATTTCGTGCAGGACAAGATCGAGCTCGGTGCGCTGACCGCGAACCTAGGCTGGAAGGGATTCGCCGTCACCAACCGCGCGACGCCGATCGTCGCGGGCGGGCTTGCCGGCGGCCGGATCAAGGTGACCGACTGGTTTCAGCCGCATGCAGGCCTCAACTACCGCGTCACCGGCGACGCGGAACTGTTCGCCGGCTTCACCCAGGTGACCCGCGCCTTCGTGTCGGCCGCCACCAGCGGCCCGTTCGCGACGACCCAGGCGGGCTTCAACGCGCTCAACAGCGGCGCGACCAAGCTGAAGCCTGAAGCGTCGGACACCTATGAGCTGGGCGGCCGCTATCGGAACGGCATCTTCACCGGCTCGCTGGCCGGCTATTATGTCAACTTCCGCAACCGCCTGCTCGCCGTGACGACCAGCGCCGGCATCGTCGGCAACCCGGCGATCCTGCAGAATGTCGGCGACGCGCGATCGATCGGCGTCGAGGCGACCGGCGACGTGCGCCTGCCGATGGGCTTCGGGCTGTTCGCCTCGTACAGCTACAACGACTCGACCTATCGCGACGACGTCCGGACCGCGACGGCGGTGATCCCCACCAAGGGCAAGACGGTGGTCGACTCGCCCAAGCACATGCTCAAGGGCGAAGTGACTTGGTCGGGGCAGGGCTTCAATGCCCGCGTCGGCGCCAATTACATGAGCAAGCGCTACTTCACCTACACCAACGACCAGTTCGTCGACGGCCGCGTGGTGGTGGACGCCACCCTCGGCTACAAGTTCGACCTGGGCGGGCGGAAGCTGGAGCTGCAGGGCAACGTCACCAACCTGTTCGACAAGAGCTATGTGTCGACGATCGGTACCAATGGCTTCGGCAACAGCGGCGACAACCAGACGCTGATGGTCGGTGCGCCGCAGCAGTTCTTCCTGACGCTGAAGGTCGGGATCTAAGGGCTGTCGGAAGCGAAGAAACGGGGCGGGGCGCCAGGTGCTCCGCCCTTTTTGCTTTTGTCATCCCGGCGAAAGCCGGGATCCAGTCGCCTCTCGGTTACAGCAAGAGCGGGAACGGAGACCCCAATGGATCCCGGCTTTCGCCGGGATGACGGTTGAGGGAGGTCAGCCGGTGACGATCGGATAGGTGATCCGCAGCTCGTCGAGCAGCTTCTCCACCGCCGCGACGTCGCCCGCCGCGCCGCTCGGGGCCAGCGACCAGTTGCAATGCGGGTGCGTCTCGGCGTCGTAGACGCGGACCTTGCCCAGCACCGTCTTCCAGCGCCGCACGGTGCCGCCATGGCGGCGGACGAGCTGCGCGACGATGCGGTCGATCAGATCGGCTGCGGTCATCAGGCCCCGGCGGCGGTCAGGCGGTCGCGCTGGTCGCGGCTGAGTTCCACGTCCCAGGCGCCGATCAGTTCATCGAGCTGCTCCACGCTGGTCGCGCTAGCGATCGGCGCGGCGACGCCGTCCTGCGCGGCCAGCCAGGCGAGCGCGATCTGGGCGAGGCTGGCCCCGGTCTCGGCCGCGACCTCGTCCATCGCCGCGAGCACCGCGCCGCCCTTGCCGGCGAGCAGCTTGGCCATGCCGCCGCCGCGCACGCTCTTCGAGAGATCGGCCTCGCTGCGATATTTGCCGGTGAGGAAGCCCGAGGCTAGGCCGTAATAGGGGATCACGCCCAGATTATGGGTTATGCACAGGTCCTGCAGCTCGCCTTCGAACTTGCGGCGGCTGACGAGGTTGTACTCGGGCTGGAGCACGCGGAAGTGCGGCAGCCCTTCCTTCGCCGCGAGGTCGAGCGCCGACTTGAGCCGCATCGCATGGAAGTTGGAGGCGCCCAGCGTGCGGACCTTGCCCGCGTCGATCAGCTTGCCGAACGCCGCGAGATAGTCCTCCTGCGGCACGTCCTCATCGTCCTGATGGGCGAAATAGAGGTCGATGCTCTCGATGCCAAGCCGCTGGAGCGACGCCTCGGCCGCCGCGGCGATCCGCGCGGGGGCCAGCTTGGCGCCGCCTTCGCCCGGCAGCATGCCGACCTTGGTGGAGATCCGCACCTGGTCGCGCTTGCCCGAGCTGCGCAGCCATTCGCCGATCACGCTTTCGGATTCGCCGCCCTGATGGCCCGAAACCCAGGCCGAATAGACATCGGCGGTATCGATCATGACCCCGCCGCGCTCGGCAAAGCGATCGAGGATGCGGAAGCTGGTGGCCTTGTCGGCAGTCCAGCCGAACACGTTGCCGCCCAGCACGAGCGGCGAAATTTCGAGGCCGGAGGCGCCGAGGTGGCGAAGATGCGGCATGGCTGGTCTTCTCCGATGGGAAGGGGAGGGCGAGGAACGCGTCAGTCGGTGATCTCGTTACCCGCCGGGCCCGAGGTGTTCGAATAGGCGCTCTCGGCATTGGCGAAGGCGGCGTCCTCGGCGGCGTTCACGTCGGCGACCGCTTCGCCCATCGTGTTGCTGTCGCCTGCCATCGCCTCATTGGCCTCGGCGGCTTCGTTCTTCGCGTTGTTGCCGCAGGCGGACAGGCCGGCGAGCGCCAGCGCGGCGACGGGGAGGAGGAGAAGCTTGCGCATGGGACTGGGTTCCTTCACGGGGTTCGGGGCCGGGCTAGCCAGAGCGGCAAACGCACGCAACCGCGCAGGGATGCGTTGACCTGATATAAAGATATCTTTATATCTATATCCCGCCCATGACAGAGCCCCTCGCCATCTTCCGCGCGCTCGCGGATTCCAGCCGGTTGCGCATCGTCGCGCTGCTGCGGGCGATGGAGCTGAGCGTCGGCGAATTGGCGCAGGTGCTGGGGCAGAGCCAGCCGCGCGTCTCGCGGCATGTGAAGATCCTGTGCGACGCCGGCGTGGCCGAGCGGCGCAAGGAAGGCAGCTGGGTATTCGTGGCGCTCGGCCGGCAGGCGGTGACGGCGCCCGTGCTCGCTGCGCTCGACGCCTGGGAGCTGGCGGGCGACCCCTGGGTGGTTGCCGATCAGGCGCGGCTCTCGGCGGTCCGCGCCGACCGGGCGAGCGCGGCGGAAAGCTGGTTCGAGGCCAATGCCGGCCAGTGGGACGCGATCCGATCGCTCCATGTCGCGGAAAGCGAAGTCGAGGCGGCGATGGGCGCGGCGCTGGGCGAAGGCTCGCTCGGCACGCTGGTCGATATCGGCACCGGCACCGGGCGCATGCTCGAGCTGTTCGGGCCGCGCGCCGCGCAGGCGGTGGGAATCGATCGCTCGTCCGAAATGCTGCGACTGGCGCGTGCCAAGCTGGCCGATCTCGGCCATGCCGAACTGCGCCAGGCCGATCTCTATGCGCTGCCGCTGCAGGATGGCGCTGCGGATACTGCTATATTGCATCATGTGCTCCACTTCGCGCAGCAGCCGGCAGCGGCGATCGGCGAGGCGGCCCGCGTGCTCGGTCCCGGCGGGCGGCTGCTGATCGTCGATTTCGCGCCGCACGAGCGCGAGGAGCTGCGCACCCGCGATGCGCATGCGCGACTGGGGTTTTCGGACGAGCAGATGCTCGGCTGGTTCGATCGCGCCGGGCTCGCCCCGGTGCAGGTGCAGACGCTGGAAGGCGGCGCACTGACGGTGAAATTGTGGCTCGGTCGCAAGACCGGGGAAAGCGTGGAAAAGGTGAAGGCGGCATGAGTATCGTAGACCCCATGGCACCGCCCCTGTTCGCCGATGTGGCGGGCGATGTGGCGGTGAGCTTCGAATTCTTTCCGCCCAAGACCGAGAAGATGGAAGAGACGCTTTGGGCCTCGATCGAGACGCTGTCGCCGCTCGGGCCGCGCTTCGTCAGCGTCACCTATGGCGCTGGCGGCACGACCCGCGAGCGTACCCATGCCACCGTCTCGAAGATCGCCCGCGAGACGCCGCTGGCGGCGGCCGCGCACCTCACCTGCGTCGAGGCGACGCGCGAGGAGATCGACCAGATCGCGGAGGAATATTGGGCGGCGGGCGTGCGGCATATCGTCGCCCTGCGCGGCGATCCGCCCCGCGCCGGCGAGAAGTACCGCTCCCATCCCGGCGGCTATGAGAATGCCGCCGATCTAGTCGCGGGCCTGCGCCGCCTCCACCCGTTCGAGATTTCGGTGAGCGCCTATCCCGAATGCCACCCGGATTCGCCGAGCCCCGAGGCCGATCTCGACAATCTGAAGCGCAAGATCGACGCCGGCGCCAACCGCGCGATCACCCAGTTCTTCTTCGAGGCCGAGACCTTCCTGCGCTTCCGCGACCGTGCGGCGGCGGCGGGGATCGATGCCGAGATTGTGCCGGGCATCATGCCGGTGATGAACTATGCCAGCGTGGTGAAGATGTCCGCGATGTGCGGCACCGACGTGCCCGCCTGGATGGAGAAGCTGTTCGAGGGTCTCGACGAGCACCCGGGCGCGCGGCAGCTGGTTGCGGCGACGCTGGCGGCGGAACTCTGCCGCAAGCTCTATGCGGGCGGCGTGCGGCAGTTCCACTTCTACACGCTCAACCGCGCCGAGCTGAGCTACGCGATCTGCCACCTGCTGGGCCTTCGCCCGCGGCAGCAGGCGGCGGTGGCGGCGGCGTAACCCAACTTCATCCCCCTTCCGCTTGCGGGAGGGGCTAGGGGAGGG
>JAPJRE010000129.1 GCA_030824725.1 Sphingomonas sp. | reverse complement strand
CAATTCCTCCTATCTGACTCGCATGCCGACCCGCTTTGCTTCCGTGCCCCACCGCCGCGCCCTGATCGATCGCCGTGCCGTTGCCGAACGCCTCGCCGCGCTGGAGGCCCGCGATACCGCAGCACTACGCCAGGCGGGTGCCACGGCGCTCAAGGCCGCGCTCGATGCCGGCCAGGCGGAGATCGCGCGTCGCCTCGCCGAGCACCCCTCGCGTGGGCTGGAAGCCGCCGCCGCGGGCGCCTTCCTTACCGATCAGATCCTGCGCCTGCTCTGGGACTTCACTGTCGAGCGGCTCCACCCCAATGCCAATCCCACCGCCGCCGAGCGGATGACGCTGATCGCGGTGGGCGGCTATGGCCGCGGCGAGATGGCGCCGCATTCGGACATCGACATCGGCTTCCTCACCCCCTGGAAGGTCACCGGCTGGAGCGAGCAGGTGATCGAATCGATGCTCTATTCGCTGTGGGACATGCGGCTGAAGGTGGGGCATTCGTCGCGCTCGCTCGACGAGATGGTGCGCCAGGCCAAGGCCGACGTGACGATCTGCACCGCCCTGCTCGAGGCCCGCTATGTTTGGGGCGATACCGAACTCTATGACGAGGCCGCCCGCCGCTTCAAGGCCGACGTCCAGGCGGACAGCGCGCGCGGCTTCATCACCGCCAAGCTGGAGGAGCGCAACGCCCGCCACAAAAAGATGGGCGACAGCCGCTATGTCGTCGAACCCAATGTGAAGGAAGGCAAGGGCGGCCTGCGCGACCTCCACACGCTCTTCTGGATCGGCAAATTCGCCTACAACGTCCGCGAGCCCGCCCAGCTGGTCGAGGCCGGACTGCTGACGCCGGCCGAATATCGCCAGTTCCGCCGCGCCGAGAATTTCCTCTGGGCGGTGCGCTGCCAGCTGCACCTGATCACCAACCGCCCCGAGGACCGCCTGACCTTCGACGTCCAGCGCGAGATCGCCGAGCGGATGCGCTTCGCCGATCGCCCGGGCATGTCCAAGGTCGAGCGCTTCATGCGCTATTACTTCCTCCAGGCGAAGGTGGTAGGGGACCTGACGGGTGTGTTCCTCGCGCATCTCGACGAGAAGTTCGCCACGCGCGGACGACGCTTTGGCTTCCCGGCGCTGTGGCGCGGGCGGCGCAAGCTCAAGGGCTTCGTGCTGGAGCGCGGCCGGCTGGCGCTGCCGCGCGACACCTTCTTCCGCGAGGATCCCGTCCGGCTGATCGAGCTGTTCGCACTCGCCGACCTGCACGAGCTGGAGATCCACCCGCTGGCGATGCGCGCCGCCGCGCGCGACGCCAAGCTGGTCGACGACGTCCGCAACGATCCGCGCGCCAACGCGCTGTTCCTCGACGTGCTGACCTCCCCGCGCGATCCGGAGACGGTGCTGCGCTGGATGAACGAGGCGGGCGTGTTCGGGCGGTTCGTGCCCGATTTCGGCCGCGTCGTCGCGCAGATGCAGTTCGACATGTACCATCACTACACGGTGGACGAGCATTCGATCCGCGCGATCGGGCTGCTTAGCAAGATCGAGAAGGGGCAGCTCAAGGAAGACCATCCGCTCGCCAGCGGCATCCTCCATCAGCTCGCCTCGCGCCGCGCGCTGTACGTGGCGGTGCTGCTGCACGACATCGCCAAGGGCCGCAGCGGCGACCATTCGATCCTGGGTGCCGAAGTGGCGGAGCGGCTTTGCCCGCGGCTCGGCCTGACGCCGGGCGAGACCGAGATGGTGGCGTGGCTGGTCCGCTGGCACCTGCTGATGTCCGCCACCGCCTTCAAGCGCGACCTCGCCGACTTCAAGACCATCCTCGACTTTACCGCCCAGGTGCAGAGCGCCGAGCGCCTCCGCATGCTGCTGGCGCTGACCGTGGTCGACATCCGCGCGGTCGGCCCCGGCGTGTGGAACGGCTGGAAGCGCCAGCTGCTTGGCGGGCTGTACGAAGCCGCCGAGGAAGTGCTGCGGCTCGGCCACAAGCAGCGTGGCCGCACCGAACGGATCGCCGCCAAGCAGGAGGAGCTGGCCGCCGCCCTCGGCTGGACGCCCGCCAAGTTCGAGGCGTTCAAGCGCCGCTTCACCGAAAGCTACTGGATCGCCGAGCCGATCGACGTGCTGGAACGCAACGCCGCGATGGTCGCCGCGGCGGGAGACGCGACGCTGCACGTCGAGGCGCAGGTCTATCCCGATCGCGGTGCGACGCTGGTCACGGTCTATGCCGCCGACCATCCCGGCCTGTTCTACCGCATCGCCGGCGCCATCCACGTCGCCGGCGGCAATATCATCGACGCGCGCATCCACACGACGCGCGACGGCATGGCGCTCGACAATTTTCTCGTACAGGACCCGTTCGGCCAGCCGTTCGACGAGGAAGCGCGGCTCAACCGGCTCAAGACCGGCATCGCCGATGCGCTGGCCAACCGCGCGCGGCTTTCCGAACGGCTCAAGACCAAGGCGCCGGTGCGCCTGCGCGCCGACGCCTTCTCGATCGAACCCAATGTGTTCATCGACAACAAGGCATCGAACCGCTTCACCGTCATCGAAGTCAATGCGCGCGATCGGCCGGCCTTGCTCTACAGTCTCGCCAATGCGCTGTTCCAGTCCAAGGTGACGATCCACTCGGCGCATGTCGCGACGTACGGCGAGCGCGCGGTCGATACCTTCTATCTGACCGATCTGATCGGGGATAAGATCAGTTCGACGTCGCGACTCAAGACGATCGAGCGGCGCCTGCTGGAAGCCGCGGCCGGCGAGGAGATCGCCCAGGCCGCCTGAATCGGGGGACGGACATGCCGGTAGTGGGGCTGGGCGGCTTTTTCTTTCGCGCGCAGGATCCGGAAGCGCTGAAGACCTGGTACCAGGAGATGCTCGGCGTCGGCGGCGGCTGCGGCACCGATCCCAGCGGCCAGGCGAGCCCCTGGTTCTGGTATCCCGAGCCCGGCGGCGTCATCTTCCAGCCGTTCCAGGCGGACAGCACCTATTACGCCGCGGACAAGCAGGTGATGCTCAACCTGCGGGTGATCGATCTCGACGGGCTGCTCGAACAGCTCAACGCGGCGGGCGTGGCGATCGAGACGCGGGCCGAATGGGACACACCGGAAACGGGCCGCTTCGCCCGCATCCATGATCCGGAGGGCAATCCGATCGAGCTGTGGGAACCGCCGGCGGAGTAGCGGAAAGCGCCGCCGCCTCCACCATCGTCATCCCGGCGAACGCCGGGATCCATTGGGGTCTCCGTCGCGGCTCTTGCTCAGGCGGAGAGGCGACTGGATCCCGGCTTTCGCCGGGATGACGGCATATAGCGTTCGACGCGGCTACCCGCCGCGGCTACCCCGTCCCGAACGGCAGGATGCTCTCCAGCGTCGCGAGCGGCGGCGCCCCCGGCACCACAGCCCCCTGCCGCAGCAGGAACACGTGCCGCACGATCTCCGCCTGCTGCTCGATGCCATAGCGCGCCAGCGTCCAGCCCGGCTTGATGCTGTAGTGGTAGCGGCAGAACGGGTGCCGTCGCAGCACGAGGTTCAGCCCCCGCTGGTGCTGCCAGACATGCACCAGTTCGTGGATCAGATGCCCCTGCAGCCCCGGCCCCGCGCTGGCGAAGCACGCGCGATAGGCATCCCCCGCCGGATGGAAGTGGAGATGCCCGCGCGGCGCCATCGTCACATTGCGCGGCTGGAAGGGAAACCATTTGCGCCGGAAGATCCGCACCGGATCGAGGTCGATGGCATCGCCGAACATGCCGCGCGCCAGCGCGCGCTCGGCATCGGTGAGGGGGCGGCCCTGTCGCGGGTCGTCGCCGGACATGGCCGCCCTCCCCTGCTTACTGGATCGCCAGCCCCGTCCACTTGGCGGCGAACGCCCAGAGGTCGGCGGTTTCCTCGATCACCTTGTCGGTCGGCTTGCCCGAGCCGTGGCCGGCACGCGTCTCGATGCGGATCAGATGCGGACGGTCGCCGATCTGGGCATGCTGCAGCGCCGCCGTGTACTTGAAGCTGTGTCCCGGCACGACGCGGTCGTCGGTATCCGCCGTGCTCACCAGGATCGCCGGATATTCCACGCCGCTCTTGATATTGTGATAGGGCGAATAGGCGTAGAGCCGCTTGAAGTCCGCTTCCTTCGACGGATAGCCGTAATCGTCGACCCAGTAGCGGCCGGCGGTGAACCGGTCGAAGCGGGTCATGTCCATCACGCCCACCGCCGGCAGCGCGGCGGCGAACAGGTCCGGGCGCTGGTTGGTCACCGCGCCGACCAGCAGGCCGCCGTTGGAGCCGCCCTGGATCGCCAGCTGGCCCTTGCCGGTGATGCCTTCCTGGATCAGGAACTCGCCCGCGCCGATGAAGTCGTCGAAAACGTTCTGCTTGTTGGCGAGGCGGCCGCCATCGTGCCATGCCTTGCCATACTCGCCGCCGCCGCGGATGTTCGCCACGACGAACACGCCGCCCTGCTCCAGCCAGGCCAGTCGGCCCGCCGAGAAGCCCGGGGTGATCGGGATGTTGAAACCGCCATAGCCGTAGAGGATCGTCGGCGCGGGGCCGGTGACGCTCTTCCTGCGGACGATGAACATCGGCACCCTGGTGCCGTCCTTCGAGGCATAGAAGCGCTGCTCGACCGCATAGTCCTGCGGGTTGAAGGCAACCTTCGGCTGCGCCCATGGCTCGGCCTTGCCGGTCGTCACGTCGTAGCGGAAGATCGTCGTCGGATAGTTGAAGCTGGTGAAGGCGAAGAAGGTCTCGCCCTCGTGCGGATGCCCACCGAACCCGCTGGCGGTGCCGATCCCCGGCAGCGCCACCGTGCCGTCGGCCTTGCCGTCCAGCGTATAGCGGCGCACCTCGGTGGCGGCATCGACCATGTAGCTGAGGATCAGCCGGTCGCCGACGATCGACGAACCCGCCAGCGTCTCCTTCTGCTCGGGCACCACCTCGTGCGGAGTGAGCGCCGGATCGGCAAGATCGATGGTGACGATCCGCTGGCGAGGCGCGCCGTCGTCGGTGGCGAACCAGAACTTGGTGCCGACATTGCCGATTGCCGACCAGTCATGCTCCAGCTTGCCGATGACCGTCTTCGCCTTCCAGGCGGGATCCTGCAGATCGACGATGTGGACGAGGTTCTTGTTGTCGGTTCCCTCGCTGGTGGTGATCACCAGATAGCGGCCATCGTCGGTGATGCCGGCATAATGGCTCTGCTTGGGCGTCGCCGGCGTCTCATAGACCAGCCGGTCGGCGCTCTGCTGGCTGCCGAGCTTGTGGAAATAGACGCGGTGATTCTCGTTGAGCGCCTGGAACTTGGCATCGGCCGGCGGCTCGGGATAGCGCGAGTAGAAGAAGCCGCTGCCGTCCTTGGCCCAGGCGACGCCCATGATGAACTTGGCACAGCTCACCGTGTCGCCGGTCTCCTTGCCGGTGGCGACGTCGAGCACCTTGATCGTGCGCCAATCGGTGCCGCCGTCCTGGATCGAATAGGCGAGCAGCTTGCCGTCCTCGCTCGGCAGCCATTCGGCGAGCGCGGTGGCGCCGTCCTTCGACCAGCCATTGGGGTCGATCAGCACGCGGCCCTCGGCCTTGAGCCCATCGCGCACGAACAGCACCGCCTGGTTCTGCAGCCCGCTGTTGTGCCCATAGAAATAACGGCCGCCCTTCTGCTCTGGCAGGCCGAAGCGCTCGTAATCGAACAGCTGCTTGATCCGGCCTTTCAGCGCCTCGCGCCCCGGCAGCGTCGCCAGATAGGCATCGGTGACCTTGTTCTCGGCCTCGACCCAGGCGGCGACTTCCTTGTCATTGCGGACGTCGTTTTCCAGCCAGCGATAGGGATCGGCGACCTTCACCCCGAACTGTTCGTCCACCACATCGACGCGGCGGGTTTCGGGATAGGCGAACTTGGTCATCGGCGCATTGGTCTCCGGCTTGGGGGTCTGGGCGAAGGCGGGGCTGGCGAAGAGTAACGGCAGGATCAATGCACGGCGCATTCAAGGGCTCCCTGAGAATGCGCGCACCCTAGGCAGCCCGGCGCCCTGGCTCAAGCAAAGCCGGTAAGCTCGATCGCCCAGGCGAAGGCAGCCAGCGGCGACAGCGCCAGCAGCGCGGCGATCCACGCGCCGACATCGATGGGCGCGGACGACCGCACCCGTTTGGACTTGCGAGACATGTTGTTCCTCCAGCACCGCCTGCCGAGGCGATGCACCCTGTTCGGCGGCGGAAATGGGGAGTGCCGGAGGGATTGCAAGCGAAACGAAACTTGGGCGGCAGCGAGAAAAATTGGCCAAACAGAAAAGGGCGGCCGCTGGTGCGACCGCCCTTGCCTTGTTCGGTTCGAACGATGTGCCGTTCAGGCGGCTTCGTCGAAATCCTCGTCCGAGATCACCGGACCCGAATCCTGGCCCTTGGCCGAGACGTCGCGGTCGACAAACTCGATGATCGCCATCGGCGAGGCGTCCGAGGCGCGGATGCCGGCCTTGATGATGCGGGTGTAGCCGCCGTTGCGATCAGCATAGCGCGCGGCCAGCACGTCGAACAGCTTCACCAGCTGGGCATCGTCGAGCAGGCGGGCATGCGCCAGACGACGGTTGGACAGGCCACCCTTCTTGGCGAGGGTGATCAGCTTCTCGACGTACGGGCGCAGTTCCTTCGCCTTGGCGACGGTGGTGGTGATCTGCTCGTGCTTGATCAGCGCGGCCGACATGTTGCGGAACAGAGCCGCGCGATGGGCCGAGGTACGCTGCAGCTTACGACCGCCATAACGATGACGCATGTGACTTTCCTTTCGTTCGTCAGGGGGCCGTTTGACGGTACCCCCAGCCAGGCAGCACTCGAGGCGGCTGCCTTTTGCCTAAATCCTCCCCGAGCTCGTCTCGGGGAGGGGGACCACCGCCAACGACGGTGGTGGAGGGGCCGGCCGAAGGCCGGTGCAGTGTCCGGAGGAAGCCGATCGCCGCGTGCCGCGGCGCCCCTCCACCATTCGCTGCGCGAACGGTCCCCCTCCCCCAGCGCTGCCGGGGGAGGAATGGACCATCAGCCCATGATCTCCTGTTCGAGCTTCTTGGCCATTTCCTCGATGTTCTCGGGCGGCCAGCCCGGGATTTCCATGCCCAGGCGCAGGCCCATGCTGGAGAGGACTTCCTTGATCTCGTTGAGCGACTTGCGGCCGAAGTTCGGCGTGCGCAGCATCTCGGCTTCGGTCTTCTGGACCAGATCGCCGATATAGATGATGTTGTCGTTCTTGAGGCAGTTGGCCGAGCGGACCGAAAGCTCCAGCTCGTCGACCTTCTTGAGCAGGTAGCGGTTGATCTGCGCGGCATCGCCTGCGCCACCTTCCGCCGGCGCCGCTGCCGGCGCCATGCCGACCGGGGCCGCCCGGGTGATCGACGAGTCGTCGAAGTGGACGAACAGCGCCAGCTGGTCCTGCAGGATCCGCGCGGCATAGGCCAGCGAGTCCTCCGGGGTCACCGTGCCGTCGGTCTCGACGGTCAGCGTGAGCTTGTCGTAATCGAGCTCCTGGCCGACGCGGGTGTTCTCGACCTTGTAGGACACCTGACGGACCGGGCTGAACAGCGCATCGACCGGGATCAGGCCGATCGGCGCATCCGCCGGGCGGTTCGCGGTAGCGGGCACATAGCCCTTACCCACGTCCGCGGTCAGTTCCATGTTCAGGGTCGCGCCGTCGTCGAGATGGCAGATCACCAGCTCGGGGTTCATCACTTCGATGTCGCCCGAAACCGCGATGTCGCCGGCCTTCACTTCCGCCGGGCCGGTGGCCGACAGCTGGAGACGCTTCGGGCCTTCGCCCTGCATCTTGAGCGCGATCTGCTTCACATTGAGGACGATGTCGGTCACGTCCTCGCGCACGCCGGCGAGCGACGAGAATTCGTGCAGCACGTTCTCGATCTTGATCGAGGTGACTGCCGCGCCCTGCAGCGACGACAGCAGCACGCGGCGCAGCGCGTTGCCGAGGGTGAGGCCGAAGCCCCGCTCCAGCGGCTCGGCGACGAACGTCGACTTCCGCTTGGGATCGCCACCGGGCTTCTTCTCGAGGCCGTTGGGCTTCTTGAGTTCCTGCCAGTTCTTAGCGTTGACCGACACGGGCTTTCCTCATGTTGGGCGGGGAAGAGGCATTCCCCGCCAGGTATTTACTGCAAGACCGCGAGACCCGCCTCAGGGCCCGCGGTGCAAGCAGGACGTTTAGACGCGGCGACGCTTCGACGGCCGCACGCCGTTATGGGGGATCGCCGTCACGTCGCGGATCGAGGTGATCTGGAAGCCGACCGCCTGCAGCGCGCGGAGCGCCGACTCGCGGCCCGAACCCGGACCCTTGACTTCGACCTCGAGGGTGCGAACGCCGTGCTCGGCGGCCTTGCGGCCGGCGTCTTCGGCGGCGACCTGCGCGGCATACGGGGTCGACTTGCGCGAGCCCTTGAAGCCCATCATGCCGGCCGAGGACCAGCTGATCGCGTTGCCCTGCGCGTCGGTGATGGTGATCATGGTGTTGTTGAAGCTGGCGTTCACATGCGCGACGCCGGCGGTGATGTTCTTGCGTTCGCGACGGCGAATACGCTGCGGTTCACGTGCCATTTGGAATTTCCTGACCTAGAAGCTTGGTGCCTGGAGGCGCGGGGCCTCGGGGGAAGAAGTGCGCGCTGGAGAGCGCTGCTTACTTCTTCTTGCCGGCGATCGGCTTGGCCTTGCCCTTGCGGGTGCGCGCATTGGTGTGCGTGCGCTGGCCGCGGACCGGCAGGCCCTTGCGGTGACGCAGGCCGCGATAGCAGGCCAGGTCCATCAGGCGCTTGATGTTCATCGCCACCTGGCGACGAAGATCACCTTCCACGGTGTAGCCGGCGTCGATCGCTTCGCGGATCTGCAGCACTTCCTGGTCGCTCAGGTCCTGCACGCGGCGCTCCGGCGCGATGCCGAGCTGCGTGGTGAGTTCCTTAGCCTTTGCCGGGCCGATGCCGTGGATATACTGCAGCGCGATGACGACGCGCTTGTTGGTCGGGATGTTAACACCCGCAATACGTGCCATGAAATATATTCTCCCAGCTCCACGAGGCGCTGCATGGCAGCGGCGCCCCATCTCGTAGCGTTGCCTTCCGAAATGCAGCGGCACGACGCACGCGATGGAGCGCCGCCGTATCTACTGTTCCGGAAGTTGGGCGAGATACGGGGCCGCAGGCGAACTGTCAAGCGCCGCGGGACCGGAAAATGCTGAACCCTCCTTATATAGCAAGGTTCCCGGCGCGCCAAGCGCCGCGAGGGGCGCGGCGGCGGAGCGCGTCCCGTTTCGGATAGGGGGATGCGGCCAATACCAAGTTGCATAGACAAGAACACATCATCCCCCTCCACGCCGTCACCCCGGCGAAAGCCGGGGTCCATTGGGGCCTCGCTATCGGCTCGTGCTGCAACCGAGCGGCGAATGGATTCCGGCTTTCGCCGGGATGACGGCGATTTTTGGTGGTTAGCTGCCACTCACGGATTTGCTGCGGCCGTGATAATGGTGTCGAAATAATGGGGATAGCGCCGCACTTGCTCCGATATCTGTGCCCGTCGCTTCCTCAAGAAGGCGGGCACTTCTTTGAGGGTTTCAGGATACGGATCGGCATAGCTGTGAAAGAAGCAGCCGCCGATGACGAGCGCTCTCACCTTCTCCCATTGCATAGTGTTTGACCGCTTCGGTGGCTTGAACTTCCGCGATAGGCACACGGCCTTGTGACCGCAGCGCGGACAGGTGAGAGTGAGTGGCCGCTCCTCAAATTTCCACGACACCCACCGTTTGAATGAACTGCGGCATGCGAAGCAGACGTATGGGTAGGTGGCGGCCATATCATCGACCTATCAAATTTCGGGCAAACTGGAAATGTCTGCTAGTGGGGCGATTGTGTTGAAAAACCCGCCCTTGAAGTCGCGTTGACGGTCTGATTCA
>JAPJRE010000128.1 GCA_030824725.1 Sphingomonas sp. | reverse complement strand
GGTATAGGTGAGACCACCCCGAGGGGTGTGGCGACAGCGTGGCGATGCGGCTGCGCAGCACATAGCAAAAGGGCCCCGAAAGGCCCCACCAGCAATCAGGCTGGAACTGCTATCGATGCTGTCATGAAGGGGGGGGAAATGGTGGAGCCGAGGGGGATCGAACCCCTGACCTTCGCAATGCCATTGCGACGCTCTCCCAGCTGAGCTACGGCCCCATTCCCCGGGAATGGCGGCCCCTCTATAAGGGCCTTGCGGGGTTGGCAAGCGCCTTTTTCGCGCTTGCCAAATTTTTTCGAACTTACTGCTCGTCGTCGTCGCTGACGGTCTCGACGCCCAGGTCGTCGTCGCCGCCCAGATCGACGTCGTCGTCCGGCGAGGGTTCCTCGTCGTCCGCACCGATGTCCAGATCATCATCGCCCACCAGATCGGAATCTTCCGCTTCCGGCTTGTCCGTGTTGGCCTTCACTGCCTCGAACGGCAGCGGCTGCTTCGACTTGAGGATGGGCTCGGGCTCCCAGGCGAAGCCGCAGTTGATGCAGGTGACCGGCTCGTCCTTGGTCAGATCATAGAAGCGCGTACCGCACTTCGGGCAGCTGCGCTTGGTGCCCCATTCCGGCTTCACCATGTGTTGCCTCTTCGCCTTTCGCTGTGTTCGGAGATTTCGGGATGTGATCCCGGAAAGTGGGGCGCGCCTTGCCATGCTGCAAGCCGCCTGTCAAAGCCGCGCCCATGTCGAACACCGATCCCCGCCCTCTCACCCTCGCCGCCCGCGGTCCGCTGCGCGGCACCGTTACCGTTCCCGGCGACAAGTCGATCAGCCACCGCGCGATCATGTTTTCCGCGCTCGCGGTCGGCGAAAGCCGGATCGAAGGGCTGCTGGAGGGCGAGGACGTGCTCGCCACCGCCGCCGCGATGCGCGCGATGGGCGCCCAGGTGGAACGTGGCGAGGACGGCATCTGGTGCGTCCACGGCGTCGGCGTCGGCGGGCTGCAGCAGCCGGCCCAGGCGCTCGACATGGGCAATAGCGGCACCTCGACCCGCCTGCTGATGGGCCTGGTGGCCAGCCATGGCATCACCGCCACCTTCACCGGCGACGCCTCGCTCTCGGGCCGCCCGATGGGCCGCGTGATCGAACCCTTGAGCCGGATGGGCGCCGAGATCACCGCCAGCCCCGGCGGCCGCCTGCCGCTGATGCTCCGCGGCATGTGCCCGGCGGTGCCCATCGCATATACCCTGCCGGTCGCTTCGGCGCAGGTGAAGTCGGCGATCCTGCTCGCGGGCCTCAACACGCCGGGCATCACCCGCGTGATCGAGCCCGTCCCTACCCGCGACCATAGCGAGCGAATGCTGCGGGGCTTCGGCGCCGAGCTGACCGTCGAGGACGGGCCTGACGGCAAGATCATCTCGATCACCGGCGAGGCCGAGCTGAAGCCCCAGCACATCGTCGTACCCGGCGACCCCTCGTCCGCGGGCTTCTGGATGGTCGCCGCGTCGATCGTGCCGGGCTCGGAAATCACCATCGCCAATGTCTGCATGAACCCGACGCGCACCGGCCTGATCACCGCGCTGCGCCTGATGGGTGCCGACATCGCCGAGACCAATGCCCGCACCGTCGGCGGCGAACCGGTTGCCGATCTGGTCGTCCGCCACGCGCCGCTCAAGGCGATCGAGGTCCCCGCCGACCTCGCCCCGAGCATGATCGACGAATATCCGGTGCTGTTCGTCGCCGCCTCGCTCGCCGAGGGCCGCACCGTCGCGCGCGGCGCGCACGAGCTGCGGGTCAAGGAATCGGACCGGATCGCCGCGATGCGCACCGCGCTCGAAGCCTGCGGCGTGGTCACTGAAGAGTTCGAGGACGGCCTCGCCATCCAGGGATCGGGCGGTGCGCCGCTCGCTGGCGGCGGCAAGGTCGCGACGCTGCTGGACCACCGCATCGCGATGAGCATGACCGTCGCCGCGCTCGCCGCCGAGCAGCCGATCATGATCGACGACGTCGCGCCGGTTGGCACGAGCTATCCGAACTTCTTTCCCACGCTGGATGCGCTGACTGCCGCCTGATGCGACAGGTTCACGGCCAGTCCCTTGACGCGCGCCGCCGGTATCGCGAGGGAACCGCATGATTATCGCAGTCGACGGCCCGGCAGCTTCGGGCAAGGGCACCATCGCGCGTGCCCTCGCCCGGCAGTACAACTTGCCGCATCTTGATACCGGCCTGCTCTATCGTGCCGTGGGCGCCACGGTACTGCGCGAAGGGCTGGATCCCGCCAACGAAGCCGATGCGGTTGCCGCCTGCGGCTTCGACGATTCGCTGCTCGCGGATCCGTTCCTGCGCACCGACGAGGTGGGCCAGGTGGCGTCGATCGTCTCGGCGCATCCGCTGGTACGCGCGGCGCTGCTCGCCCGGCAGAAGCGCTTCGCCCAGCAGCCCGGCGGCGCGCTGCTCGATGGCCGCGACATCGGCACGGTGATCGCGCCCGACGCCGAGGTGAAGCTGTTCGTCAAGGCGACCCCGATGATCCGCGCCCAGCGCCGGCACCTGGAACTGCGCAAGAACGGCATCAATGTGAGCCTCGACAAGGTGCTGGCCGACATCCGCGCCCGCGACGAGCGCGACTCGCAGCGCAGCGAGGCGCCGCTGGTGCAGGCGGCCGATGCGGTAACGCTCGATACCAGCTTCCTGTCGATCGACGCGGCGGTGCAGCGCGCGATCGAGATCGTCGAGAAGAAGCGGGTGGCGACCCCATAATTCCTCCCCGGTACGGGGAGGAGTTGCTCCCCCGAAAACCTTGCGTTTCCACCCCGTTCGCAGTAAGGCGCGCGCATCCTGCGGGCGGGTGCTCGTGGGGGATGGCGCTGGAGCTTCGCTTCCACGCGCCCTTTTCGCGTTTAGACGCGTCTCGGCCGTCCCCCGCCTGAACCCGACCGAAGGATGTCGCGACCGGCATTCGGCCGCCGCGGCGATTCTGGCCCTCAAGACCGCCGGACACAACCGGCTGGCCGGAAAAACGAACGTTAGGAACCTCTTTTTTATGGCCACTTCGGCAACACCTTCCCGCGACGATTTCGCGGCACTGCTCGACGAAACCTTCGGTCAGGCGGACGGCTTTGAAGGCCGCGTCGTGATCGGCACCGTCACCGGCATCGAGAACGACCTCGCCGTCATCGACGTCGGCCTCAAGTCCGAAGGCCGCGTGCCGCTGCGCGAATTCGCAGCCCCCGGCCAGAAGGCGGACCTCAAGGTCGGCGACGAAGTCGAAGTCTATGTCGATCGCGTCGAGAACGCGAACGGCGAAGCGATGCTCAGCCGCGACCGCGCCCGCCGCGAAGCCGCCTGGGACAAGCTCGAGGCGGAATTCGCCCAGAACACCCGCGTCGAAGGCGTCATCTTCGGCCGCGTCAAGGGCGGCTTCACCGTCGACCTCAACGGCGCCGTGGCCTTCCTGCCGGGCAGCCAGGTCGACATCCGTCCCGTGCGCGACGTCACCCCGCTGATGGACATCGCCCAGCCCTTCCAGATCCTCAAGATGGACCGCAAGCGCGGCAACATCGTCGTGTCGCGTCGCGCGGTACTCGAGGAAACCCGCGCCGAGCAGCGCTCGGGCCTGATCCAGAGCCTCGCCGAGGGCCAGGTGATCGACGGCGTCGTCAAGAACATCACCGATTACGGTGCGTTCGTCGACCTGGGCGGCATCGACGGCCTGCTGCACGTCACCGACCTGAGCTACAAGCGCGTCAACCACCCGTCGGAAGTGCTGAACATCGGCGACACCGTCCGCGTTCAGATCATCCGCATCAACCGTGACACGCAGCGCATCTCGCTGGGCATGAAGCAGCTCGAGAGCGATCCGTGGGATGGCGCGAGCGCGAAGTACCCGGTCGGCGCCAAGCTGTCGGGCCGCGTGACCAACATCACCGAATATGGTGCGTTCGTCGAGCTGGAAGCCGGCATCGAGGGCCTGGTCCACGTTTCGGAAATGAGCTGGACCAAGAAGAACGTCCATCCGGGCAAGATCGTCTCGACCTCGCAGGAAGTCGAAGTCGTCGTGCTCGAGGTCGATCAGGAAAAGCGCCGCATCTCGCTCGGCCTCAAGCAGGCCCAGCAGAACCCGTGGGAGCGTTTCGCCGAAGAGCATCCGGTCGGTTCGACCGTCGAGGGCGAAGTCAAGAACGCCACCGAGTTCGGCCTGTTCATCGGCCTGGACAACGACGTCGACGGCATGGTCCACATGTCCGACATCGCCTGGGGCATCTCGGGTGAAGACGCGCTGGCCCTGCACCGCAAGGGCGAGACCGTCACCGCGATCGTTCTGGCCGTCGAAGCCGACAAGGAGCGCATCTCGCTCGGCATGAAGCAGCTCGAGCGTGGCGGCGTCGCCGCTGCCGGTTCGACCGGTGGTGCCGATCGTCTGGGCAAGAACTCGGTCGTCACCGTCACCGTCCTCGAAGTCCGCGACGCGGGCCTCGAAGTTCAGGTTGGCGACGATGGCGCGACCGGCTTCATCAAGCGCACCGACCTCGGCCGCGACCGCGACGAGCAGCGTCCGGAGCGTTTCCAGGTCGGCCAGAAGTTCGATGCGATGGTCACCGGCTTCGATCGTTCGAAGAAGCCGACCTTCTCGGTCAAGGCGATGCAGATCGCCGAAGAGAAGCAGGCCGTGCAGCAGTATGGCTCGTCCGACTCGGGCGCGTCGCTGGGCGACATTCTGGGTGAAGCCCTCAAGGCCCGCAGCCAGAACAACTAATTTTGCGACCAGAAGAGGGGCTCGGGCGCCGCGAAAGCGGTTCCCGGGCCCTTCTTTTTTGATTTTGGCACGGCGCTACCCACATCTTCTGGTTGATGCAGATTGTGAAAAAGCGCTAAGCTTTCCTTGGGGATAGCCGTTGCGCGGCCATTGGGGGGCGCGTTTCGCCAAGGGAGGGGCCCGGATGATCCGGTCTGAGTTGGTTCAATTGCTGGTGCAGGAAAATCCGGGCCTTTCGGTCCGGGAAGTCGAAAAGATCGTCTCGATCTTCTTCGACGAGATCGTCGGCCGGCTGAGCGAAGATGGTCGTGTGGAACTGCGCGGCTTCGGTGCATTCTCGACGCGCGCGCGCGACGCCCGCGTCGGTCGCAACCCGCGGACCGGCGAGTCCGTGGAAGTGGATGCCAAGCGCGTCCCCTATTTCAAGCCCGGCAAGGAGATGCGCATCCGCCTCAACATGTGATGCGCGCTTGACACGCGGCGTGCGGCAGCGTCTTGCCTGCCGCCCATCGCGGACGTGGCGGAACCGGTAGACGCCGGAGACTTAAAATCTTCTGCCTTTCGAGGCGTGCGGGTTCGAGTCCCGCCGTCCGCACCAGCATGGCGTTGATTGCACGCTGAAAAGGCCTGGGTATCGGCAGCGCCGCCGACACCCGGGCCTTGCCGCATCCGAGCCCCTGGGCCGATGCCCCCGCTACCAGTCTTCGGCCACCGGCAGCCCCGCACGCCACTCGGTGAGGCGACGTACGGTACCGGCGGTAATCTCCGCGGGCAGCCCATCGAGGTCGAACGCAGCCGCTTCGACGATCTCCAGCGATGGTCGAAAGGCGAAGACGACCTGCTCCACCAGTGCCAGCGTCACCGTGTCACGGCGGAAGTTGGGGCGGTGCTGAAGCGTGCCGAGCACCCGCACGTCCCCGTGCGAGACCATGCCGGCTTCCTCGCGCAGTTCGCGCAGCACGGCCTCTTCGGCGGTTTCACCGGCTTCGTGGCCGCCGCCCGGCAGGTGCCAGCCCGGGATATAGCTGTGCCGCACGAGGACTACCTGGCCCGCCGGGGTCAGCGCGATCGCCCGTACGCCGCGCGTCCGCGGCCGAGCAACGAACCAGCCGACCGTCCGCACCGCCAGATAGAAGCGCAGCGCCAGCGCGATCGCCGATGCCACGACCGGATGCGAATGGAGCCGATTCGATGCCATATCAGCCTGATAGGCGCCGAAGCACGCCTGCGGAAGCCACCGGGGTTGGCAGCACCGGTCCGCTTCCATAGAGCGGTTTCTCCGCCGCCAGGGATCCGCCGATGCCACGCCCGCGAATGCCCGTGATCGTCCTGCTGCTCACCGCCACCGCATGCGGCGGGCCGGAAGGCCAGCGCAAGGACAACACGCCGGTGGTGGTCAGCGTCATCGGCAGCGACACGCTGCTCGTCGATCCGAGTACCACCGCGATCGACGACGCGCAGGCGGTTGCCCTCGCCGCCACGGCGGAGGGACTCGTGCGCTTCGATCGCAACGGCCAGATCGAACCCGCCTTGGCCGAGCGCTGGAACGTGTTCGACGATGCCCGCAGCTACATCTTCCGCCTGGGCGACGCGACCTGGCCGGACGGCGAGCCAGTAACCGCCGGCGAGATCGTCCGCGTGCTGCGCCGGGCGGTGGCGGAGAACAGCCGAAGCCGCCTCGCCCCCTATCTCACGGTGATCGACGAGATCGTCGAGATGACCCCGCAGGTGATCGAGGTGCGGCTGAAGAGCCCCCGCCCCGACCTGCTCAACCTGTTCGCCCAGCCCGAGATGGCGGTGTTCCGGCCGCGCAGCTTTGCGGGTTCGGGGCCCTTCCGCATCGTCCCCGGCCGGCGCGACGGGCTGTTGCTGCGCCCCGCCGAAACGCCGGGCGACGATCCCAGGGCCGCGCCCTCCCCGCAGGAGTTCGTGCGGCTGCGCGGCGAGCGCTCGGCGGCCGCGATCGCCCGCTTCCGTGCCGGCGCGTCCGATCTGGTGCTGGGCGGATCGCTGGTCGACTGGCCCATCGTCGCCGCAGCGGGGATCGCGCCGGAGAATGTCCGGGTGGATGCCCCGACGGGCCTGTTCGGGCTAGCATTGCTGCGGCGCGAGGGGTTCCTTTCCACCCCGCAGAACCGGGCGGCGATCGCCATGGCGTTCGATCGCGCCGCGATCACCGCGGCGATCGAGCCGGACTGGGAGGCGATCGAGACGATCCTGCCGGCCCAGATGGATTCCGCCGCGCCGCCCGCGCCCGGCAGCTGGATGACCGTCGCCCCCGACCAGCGGCGGGCGCTTGCCGGCCGGCGGGTGCGCGAGTGGCAGGCGGTCCACCCCGGGCCGGTGGAGATCACCCTGGCGCTGCCCTCCGGCGCGGGCGCCACCTTGCTGTGGGGGCACCTCGCCGCCGCGCTGATCGGGATCGGCATCACGCCGCACCGCGTCGAGCTCGGCGATGCGCGCGCGGACCTGGAACTGGTCGACGCGGTGGCACCCTATGACAGCGGTCGCTGGTATCTGGCCACGGCCTGCCACGCCTGTTCAGACGATGCCGCGACGCTGATCGCCGCCGCCCGCGACGCGCCCGATCTGTACAACCGCACCCACCGCATCGCCGAGGCCGATGCAATGCTGGCGAGCGACGTCGCGTTCATTCCGCTGGCCAAGCCGCTGCGCTGGTCGATCGTCGCGCTGCGCCTGTCGAACTGGCAGCGGAACGCGCGGGCCTGGCACCCGTTGAACCATTTGCGCAAGCAATGAGGTCAGGGATGGCACGGGCTACACGGTTAAACGAGGGTCTTACGCAGCGGCTGCCGATCGGCACCGATGCGGCGGCGGTGCGCCAGCGCATCGAGGCCATGGAGCATCTGCTGGAGGGCCTGGTGACCATCCCGGGCACCCGCCGCAAGGTGGGGCTGGACGTGCTGCTCGATTTCGTCCCCGCGGTCGGCCCCAGCATCGCCGCGGCGATGGGTGCCTATCTCGCCTGGGAAGCCCGCAACCTGGGCATGCCAAAGCGGACGATCGCGCGAATGGCCGGCAATATCGGCGTGGACTGGGCGCTGGGGATGATCCCCTTCGTCGGCGCGGTGCCCGACTTCTTCTTCCGATCGAACACGCGTAACGTGCGGCTGATCAAGCGCTATCTCGACAAGCATCATCCATCGAGCAGGGTGATCGAGGGGTGAAGAGCATTTCCTAGCCCCCCCCCTGAAGGGGAAGGGCTTAAAGGGGGTCACCGCGACTGCGTGCTTCCCGCGCCGCCCAGCGGCAGCGTTTCTGCAATCGTCTCCATCGCCGCGATCATCGGCCGCCCCTTGGCGATTGCCGCGCGCACCGCCGGCAGCGCGAGCGAGCCCGCATGCGCCGCCTTCGACTCCCAGACTTCGGTGATCCACAGCACGTCGGCATCGACCGCGTCGTTGGCGACGACATAGCTCAGGCACCCCGGCATCGCCGCGGTGCCTTCCGCCAGGATCGCCGCCAGGGCATCGCGCTGGCTGGCCCGCGCCGTCATCTTGCCGATCCTGCCGTACTTTGCCGCCGCCGGAGCCGAGGCCGCCGCCGGGCCGGCCATGCCCAGCGCCGCTGCGCCCGCCAGGAAACTCCGCCGCTCCAGTGTCATGCCTTTCCTCCGCGCCAGATCTTGAGCGGCGCATCGTCGGCCGCCCCGCCGGTGCCCGCCTCGCAGCGATGGTAGCGGAAGCGGGTGTCGAGGCAGAGCCACAATTCGTCGAGCCAGCCCTCGCGCGTCGTCGTCACGCGGATCGCGCTCGCCGGAATCGCGCGGTTCCTGGCCGCAAAGGCGCGCTTGAAATCGCCCACCGTCAGCGCGCCGCGCGAGAGCGCCGCCATGTCGGGCGCGCGGATCGTGCAGTACAGGCCGGTCGAGCGCTGGAAATAGGCCTGCGGCGTGGTCCGCATGCAGGTGCCGTGCTTGGACCATTCGTGCTGGATCAACTGCTCCGACGGCGTCGCGCACATCGTCTTACGGATCAGCGCGGGCGGCAGGATCGGCGTCGCCTGGCAGTATTGCGGCCAGGTCTTGCCCGCCGCATCGGGCCAGAGCCCGTGCAAGGTGAAGCCGAAGCGATTCGCGCCGCCGCACTGGAAGGCCTTGCCCGGCGCATCGCCATGCGTGCGGCAGAAGCCGGGCGACCAGGTGAGCGCCAGCGTGTAGCTGGTGATCGGCAGCACGCGGCGCGGCTCCTTGGCGCTCGGCAGATCGGGCAGCGGCCGCTCCACCTTGCGCGGCACGACGCACATTTCCGCCTGCGCCAGCGCCGCGCCCGGCAAGAGCGCCGCCGCCAGCGCGAGGCTTCCCAGAACCGCCTTCATTGTCCTTCTCCCTCACACGCGTGCGAAATCGAGGCCGATATCGGCCGCCGGCGCCGACTGGGTCAGCCGGCCGACGCTGACATAGGTGACGCCGCTCTCGGCGATCGCCCGGATCGTATCGAGCCGGACGCCGCCCGAGGCCTCGGTCGGTACGCGTCCGCCCACCAGCGCCACCGCCTCGCGCAGCATCGCCGGGCCCATATTGTCGAGCAGCAGGTGCGTGGCGCCCGCGCCCAGGGCCGGTTCGATCTGGTCGAGCCGGTCGACCTCGACGATGATCCGCGCGATGTCCGCCGCCACGGCGCGCGCGACCGCCGCCTCCACCGATCCTGCGACCGCGACGTGGTTGTCCTTGATCATCGCCGCGTCCCACAGGCCCATGCGGTGGTTGGTGGCACCGCCCATGCGCGTGGCGTATTTCTCCAGCACGCGCAGGCCGGGCAGCGTCTTGCGGGTATCGAGCAGCGTCGCGCCGGTACCGGCGATCGCATCGACATAGCTGCGCGTCATCGTCGCGATGCCGCTCAGATGCTGGACGGTATTGAGCGCCGAGCGTTCGGCGGTGAGCATCGCCCGCGCCTGCCCCTGCAGCCGCAGCAGCGCGGTGCCCGGCGCGACCTGGGCGCCGTCCTCCACCAGTTGCTCGATCTCGGCGGCAGGATCCAGCGCGCAGAAGAACGCCTCGGCCAGCGCCAGCCCGGCGACGGTGATCGGATCGCGGCTCTCCATCACGCCTTCGAAGCGGGCCTCGGCGGGTATCACCGCCGCCGCGGTGACGTCCCCGCCCAGGCCGAGATCCTCGGCAAGCGTGGCGCGGACGAACGAGTCGCAATCGAAGCCGGGAAGCGCGAAGGTCATGGCCGGGCTGTAGAATCCCCGGC
>JAPJRE010000127.1 GCA_030824725.1 Sphingomonas sp. | reverse complement strand
CTCACGAAGGCGGACTCTAGCTCAAACTGGCAGAGTTTCAGGGGACCACGTCAGACAGCATGTATGGGAAGAACGTGTTTCTGCCTGGATACATTGGGCAGCTCCCGCTTGCTGTGTAAGCGTTAGGGAGGTGTGGATGAACAAGCTCAAGACGATGATGATCGCGGCTGCGACGGCGGCCGGCGCTCTTTCCATGGCAGGCACCGCGCAGGCTGCGACGATTGCTTGCGTTGACTCTGCCGTAGCAGTTTGCAGCTTCGACGGTTCCGGCGGCGGCTGGAACAACATCAAGGTCGCCAAGAAGACGACGGTAACCCAGGCCTTCTCGCTCGCGCTGGGTGCTCCGGGCGTTCTGCACGTCAGCATCTCGTCCTTCTATCTGGACCTGGTCAGCCTGTCCTTCGGCGGCACTACGCTCACCGATCTTGTCAAGGGCGAAGTGTATTCCTTCGCGGTGGAGCCGTCGCCGGCGCCGCAGCTCCTCACCGTGGTGATGAAGAACAATACGAACAAGTCCTATGGCTACAGCTCGCAGCTGGACTTCGCGCCGGTTCCGGAGCCGGCCGCCTGGGGCCTGATGATCGCGGGCTTCGGCATGGTCGGCGGCACGCTGCGTCGTCGCCGCACCGCGCACGTCGCGATCGCCTGATCGCACGCAACCGCGTGAAAACGGAAAGGGCCGCGAGGATCTCGCGGCCCTTTTCGTTGCTCGTCGCGTCGTTGCCCCTCGCGTCGCTGTACGTCTTGTCGGGGCACGTCGCGTCGTCGTCCCGCGCGGCGGGCGGGAAGCGCGTCAGCCGCCCGACTTGCCCAGCGCGGTCTTCAGCAGCACCATCTGCTTGCGATAGATGTTGGTCATCGCGCTGAAATCGGCCTGCACCTTGCCCATCTTGAGCAGTTGGTCTTCCAGCGTGACGTTGTTACCGTCGGGCTTGGTCTCGGTCACGTCCTTGTCGAACACCAGGCCGCTGCCCATCGGCTGCACCGCGCCGAGATTCTTCATGGTGCCGGTGAGCTCCACGCGCGGCTTGGCGATGCTGATGCCGCCCGCGCCCTGGAGCAGGTCGCCGAAATTCGGCTCGGCAACGTCGCGCGACTTGTAGCCGGGCGTCTCGCTGTTCGCCAGATTCTGGGCGATGACCTGCTGCCGCTGCGACAGGTTCTGCATCCGCATCTGGATGGCGGAAAAGATCGTGGGCATACCGGACATGGATCAGAATCCCAGGATGGAGGGGGTGCCGGACGAAAGCCGCGACAGCGCCGCCTGATAATTTTTCAGCTGCGCCTGCTCCACCGCGGTGGACGCGCCCTTCTTGTTGTTCTTGGTCGCGCTGCTGCCGTCGACAAAGGCAGCCTTGCTGTCATCCCAATATAGAGAGCGATAGGCGGTCTGCGTCATCGAAATCGCATCTTTGATCTTGCCCAGCGCCGCCTTTGCATTGTCGATCGTGCCGAGGCTCAGCGACTCACTGAGCTCGAGGCCGAAATTGCCGCCCGGCTTCACCTTGGGCGCCGTGCCGACCACGGCGGCCTGGTTGACGATCCGCTGCGGCTCCAGCCCCAGCTTGGCCAGGGCATCGTTCTCGGCGCTGCCCGCGCGCAGTTCCAGCTCATGGCCCTGCTTCATCGAGATCCGGAGCGACTGCACGCCGTCGACGTTGGTGGCCGTCACCGTCCCCTTCGAGGCACCGATCATTGCCTGGATGCGATCGGCGATCGTCTTCAGCGTGTCGTCCTTCTCGATCGTCACGCGGCGGACGGCGTAATCGTCCGCCTTGATCGAGAAATAGTCGCCCGCCTTCAACGTCGTCTGGGTGGTCACCTTGTCCGATACGGTGGGGTTCAGCACGCCTCGGTTGAAGCCGAGCGCCGCGATCGCCGTGCTGCCGCCCTTGTCGGCGGCGACCCGCACCGGCTCCGCCCGGGTCTGGATCTGGCCGAACTGGGTGGTGGTGCCGACCGCGCCGGTGGCGGCGTCGATGCGGGTGACGAAGCCGTCGACCGGCCCGCGCCGCGGCGCCCCCAGATCGCCGGTGGTGCGCCCGCCAGCATAGATGCTGTCGCCCATGAAGGCGATGCTGTCGACCTGGTCGTCCTCGGTGGTGCCGATATAGGTGGTGGTGGCGCTGGTGAGGTTGGCGTCGATCCGCGTGACAAAGCCGTCGCGGCCGGCAGTCAGGCCGTTGGACTGCGCGCCGGCGATGGCGGTGCTGGTCGCGCCGCCCACGCCGATCGTGCCGTCGTCCGCCACCGCCAGCGCGCGCGCGTCCGCCGTGCCGAGGCTGAAGCTGCCCAGCGTGGTCGACAGCGAACTGGCCTGCAGCTTCATCACGCTCGCCATGCCCTGGCTGTTGACGAGGGCGAGCAGGTTGCCGTCCTTGTCCATCGCCAGACTGTTGATGGTGTCGCTGCCGCCGGTGTCGATCGTGCGCCGCTCGACGATCTTGCCGCTGGTATCGATCCGCGCGATCATCGCGTCGCCGCCGTCCTTGTTGGCGGTGCGACCGGCGACGAACACCGATCCGTCCGCACCCACCGTCACGGCGCGGGCGCTGTCCATGTCCTTGGATACGACCAGCGTCGAGAACTGCTCGTCGCCATTGGCGGCATATTTGGCGACGGCCATGTCGCCGTCGGAGGTGATGCCGTTGAAGCTGCCGGTCACCGTTCCGGCAACGACCACGCCGCCATCGGGCGCGAGCGAGACCGAGGCGCCCGAGGAGGAACCGGTGGCGCCGAGGTTGCGCTGCCACACCACCTTGCCGGCACTGTCCATCTTGGTGAGGAACAGATTGTCGTTGCCAGCGGAAAGGTTGGCGCCGAGATCGCCCTTGGTGGTGCCGACCACATAGCTGAAGCCCTGCGCGTCGGTGACGCTCGCCGCCGCGGTGGTGCTGGCGTAGACGTCGCTGGTCTTGGTGGTGTTGAGCTTTACCTTGCCGTCGGGTCCTTCCACCGCGGTGGTGACGTTGGTGGTCTTGCCGGCGATGACATTCTGCTCGGTGCCCTGGCGATCCAGCGCCTGGATCGTGCCGATCGACACCTTGGTGTTGTCGCCTGCCGGATCGTTGAGGCGGAAGACCTGGGTCGCAGTCGGCGAGTCGAGCGGAGTCTGGCCGGTGGTCACGACCAGCGAATCCTTCGCACCCACCTGGTCCAGACTCACCTGTTCCAGGCCGTCCGGCGTGGCGAGCTGCAGGCTCCACATGCCGTCCTTCAGCTGCGGCTCGAACCGGGCATGCCATTTGCTGACCGGTTCGCCCTTGCTGTCGGTCAGCACCGTGCCGTCTGCCTTGGTGGCGGCTACCGAACTGATCTGGGCGTTCAGCGCCTCTGCGATCGACTTGATCGTCGGCGGCTGCGGTCCGGTCGACAGATCGACGGTGAAGCTCTGCGACTGGGTGCCGCGCTTGATGCCGACGACGAACTGTTCGTTGCCGGTCAGCCCGGGCAGCGGATCGGACGCCAGTTTCACCAGCGGCTTGCCGTCGGTCTCATACGGGTTGGTGGCCGCGAGCTCGCTCGTCTTCGTCGTGGAGCTGGGCTTGCCGAAGCCGAGGTTGACCTTGTCCGACGGCGACGTGGCGAGATAGCTCTGCAGGTCCGCCAGGCCCTTGGAGAAGGCCTTCTGATATTGGGCGCGCTGGGCGTCGGAGGTCGTCGTGGCGCTGGCGGCCTCGGCCAGGACGCGCAGCTTGTCCAGCGCCTTGAAGGCGGTGAAGCTGGTCTTCACGTCGTCGGACAGCAGCGTCCCGTTGCTGTCGACAGTGGCCGGCTGGATCAGCGTGCGGGAAGCGAGGATCGAGGCCAGCTGGGACGAGGTGGCGGTCCCGTCCTTGTCCTTCCAGGGCGGCGTGGTGGTCGCGCTCTCGAACAATGCCTTTGCGTTGCGCACGGCCTTGCTCTCGAAGGTCGGCAGGGAAGTCGTCGTGAACGCGTTCTGCCCGGTGAGTACGCTCAGCCCGATCAGATTTGCCGATAAATTAACCATGATCCGATCCGTCCCTTCCCCATTTACTTCTATATTAGAGAGAAGCGCGGCCTTGCGGGTGCGCGCGGACCATTTTCTGCAGGGATGAGCATGGCTTCTGTCGCCACGGTGGGTGAACCGCCCGAACTGAAGAAATTCTCGGGACCGCAGCGCGCGGCCGCGCTGATGCTCGCGCTCGGCAGGGAACATGGCGCGCCGATCTGGGACCAGCTCTCCACCGACGAGATCAAGGAACTCTCCTCCACCATCGCCAGCCTGGGCCGCATCCCCAGTGCCGTCGTCGAATATCTGCTCGTCCAGTTCACCGGCGAAGTGGCGAGCATGGCCTCGCTCCATGGCAGCTACGAGACGACCGAACGCCTGCTCGCCGGCATCCTGCCGAGCGACAAGGTGAAGGACATCATGGAGGATATCCGTGGTCCTTCCGGCCGGACGATGTGGGACAAGCTGTCCAACGTCTCCGAAACCGTGCTGGCCGGCGCGCTCAAGCAGGAATATCCGCAGACCGTCGCGGTCATCCTCTCCAAGCTGCGCCCCGACCACGCCGCGCGCGTTCTCGCCGAGCTTCCGCGCGACTTCGCGGTCGACGTGATCATGCGCATGCTGCGGATGGACACGGTGCAGAAGGAGGTCATCAACCAGGTCGAGCAGACGCTCAAAACCGAGTTCATGACCAACCTCTCCCGATCGCAGAAGCGCGATCCGCACGAGAGCATGGCCGAGCTGTTCAACTCGCTCGATCGCTCGACCGAGGAAGCGATGCTCACCGCGCTGGACGCCAAGGCGCCGGAAAGCGCCGAGCGCATCCGCGCGCTGATGTTCACCTTCGAGGATCTCGCCAACCTGCTGCCGCCGGCGATCGCGTCGATCGTCCGCAATGCGGACAAGCGCGAGATGGCGCTGGCGTTGAAGGGCGCCCCGGAGCAGCTGAAGACGATGTTCTTCAACGCGATGACCGAGCGCGCCGCCAAGCTGATGCGCGAGGACATGGCGGGCATGGGCCCGGTGCGGGCCCGCGACTGCGAAGAAGCCCAGTCGAGCCTGGTTCGCTTGGCCAAGGACCTCGCCGATCGCGGCGAGATCCTGCTGGTCGATCCCAAGTCCGACGACGCGATGATTATCTGAGGAGCATGGCAGCATGAGCATCCATGTCGAACGTTTCGCCTTCGACCGCGTCTTCTCGGCGCCCGTGCCGGACAAGAAGCTGGTCAACGAGGACGCGCTGATCGAGCTGGCCGCGCTGCGCGCCGAGCTCGCGCTGCTCAAGGCCGATCAGCAGGCGGTGATCGATCGGGCGCGCGCCGAAGGTTTCGAGGCCGGCCTCGCCCAGGCACGGGCCGAGCGCGAAGTGGCGCTGCTCAGCGCGGTCGACGCGCTGCACGCCGGCATCGAGGTGATCGATGCCCAGTTCACCGAGATCGCCGAGCGGGTGACCAGCGAGGCGACCGAAGTCGCCCTCGCCGCCGCCGACCACATCGCCTCGCGCGCGATCGAACGTGCGCCCGGCGACGCGATCGACGCGGCGATCGGCCGCGTGCTCGGCCAGGTGGCGCGCGGCACCGAGCTGCAGGTGCGCGTCCACCCCGATCTGGTGCAGGACATCGAGGCCAAGATCGCCGACCGCCAGGCCAATGACCGCCGTAAGCTGAGCCTTACCGTCGCCCCCGATGCGACGCTGGCGATGGGCGACGCACTGATCAACTGGGACGAAGGCGGGCTCGCGCTGAACGCGCAGCAGCGCCGCGACGCGGTGGCGGCGGAGCTGGAAAGCCTGTTGCTGCACTGATCCCCGCGGACGGAACGGTGCACCCGACCGTCGGTTAATTCCCTTCGCAACCTCGAAGGGGACTTCCCATGCCGCAGCCCGTCCGTTTCTCGCCCGCAGTCGAACAGCCCCAGCCCGACGAGGCACAGACGATCGACGGTCTGAAGGAACAGTTCCAGAAGATCCTCGACACGACTTCCGAGGATTATCAGCACGCCGTGCGCTCGGTGCATGCAAAGGGGCACGGCCTCGCGCGCGGTACCTTCACCGTCGCGGACAACCTGCCGCCGGAACTCGCCCAGGGCCTGTTCGCGACGCCGGGTAGCCATGAAGCGATCTTGCGCTTCTCCACCAATGCCGGCGACATCCTCGACGATTCGATCCGGCTGCCGCGCGGCGTGGCGCTGAAGGTGCTCGGGGTCGAAGGCGCGCGGCTGCCCGGCAGCGAGGGCGACACGACCCAGGACTTCGTGATGGTCAACGCGCCCGCCTTCGCTGCGCCGGACGCCAAGAAATTCCTGGGCAACCTCAAGCTGCTCGCCGGCACCACCGACAAGGCCGAAGGCGCCAAGAAGCTGCTCTCCGCCGTGCTGCGCAGCTTCGAGGCGGCGATCGAGGCGGTCGGCGGCAAGTCGGCGCTGCTGAGCACGCTGGGCGGCGCCAGGCCGGTCCACCCGCTGGGCGCCACCTATTACAGCCAGACGCCCTATCGCTACGGCGACCATATCGCCAAGTTCCAGCTGGTGCCGGTCTCGGGCATCAAGGACTTCGCCGACGCAACGATCAACGCCACCGGCCGCCCCGATGCGATTCGCGAGGCGGTGAACGAACTGCTGGTCGAACAGGGCGGCACCTGGGAGCTGCGCGTGCAGCTGTGCACCGATCTCGAAACGATGCCCATCGAAGACGCGTCGGTGGTCTGGGACGAGGAAGAAAGCCCCTATCGCACCGCCGCCACGCTGCACGTCGAGCCCCAGGCCGGCTGGGTCTATGGCGAAAGCGACCGGATCGAGGACCGGCTGTCCTTCGCGCCCTGGCACGGGCTCGCCGCGCACCAGCCGCTCGGCGGCGTCAACCGCGCGCGCAAGGAACCCTATCGCTTCTCGGCCGAATATCGCGGCCGGTTCAACGGCTGCCCGATGCACGAGCCGCGCGCGCTCGAAGACCTGACCGCCAAGGCCTGAGCGGCACGGCGCCGCTCAGCCGATGGCGAGGCGCCGCATCTGCTCGCCGACGGTCCGGGCGGCGAGCCCGCTGGCCAGCACCATGTCGAGCAGCGCATCGTGCTGGGCGGCGGTCACGGCGCCGTCGCGCTCCGGCCCCTGCCCTACTTGGTGGAACACCAGGATCGCCCAGCGCCGTTCGTGCCGTGCCAGCTGGAGATAGTTGAACACGTCGAGCGGCTGCGCGTCATAGCCCACCGCCAGCGCCTGCAGCCGGAAGGGATGCCGCCGCGCCCAGCTGGCCGGGTTGGGCGGACCCTCGCTGTTGCGCGCGCTGGCGATGCCCAGCCGCTGCAGCATGGCTTCGTAGCGTGCCCGCTCGGCATTCGGCGTACCGGGGCCAAGATCGGTAACGTCGCATGGATAGGCGAAGTCGCGCGGCCGGTCCGGCCCCGCCACCTTGTCCAGCCACGCCTCCAGCGGGCGGAACTCGCGGTCGGCGAATGGCTCGGTGCCGAGCGTACCGATGTTGCACGGATGGTACATGGTATGCGCGCCGAGTTCGTGCCCGCGCGCGGGCAGCTTTTCCCAGTCGCCGAGCCGATCGACGATATTGTCCCAGGTGACGTAGAAGGTGCCGCGCAGCCCCCGCCGCTCCAGTGCCGGTGCCGCCACGTCGAGGTGCGACGGCAAGCCGTCGTCATAGGTCAGGCTCACCGCCCCGCCCTCGGCCTCCGCCGCCCACGCACAGGGCGCCGCCAGCACGAGTGTCGCCAGCCCCGTCGCGAAGTCTCGCCTGTTCACCCGCATGCCGAATCCCATCCGTCCGCGCCGCCCTTGGCGGGCCGAGGCACCGCGCGCAACCATGCTTCCGTACGATCCCGTACGTCGAACCACCGCTAGGCAAAAAATTCCCACCCGGCAGAAACTGCCGCTCCGCCCGCTTCCTATAAGTCGAGTAACAAGGGGCATTCCGCGCCCCGTAGCTACTGCATGGGGCGGCTTTGGAAGCGATCAAGAATCTGGTGACGCAACTCGGCACCAAGCGGCTCGCGATAATGGGTGGCGTGGCATTCGCCCTGCTGGCGGCGTTGACCTTCGTGGCGATGAGCAGCTCCAAGTCCAACATGGGCTATCTCTACACCGATCTCGATCCCGCCGCGGCCTCGACGATCACCGAGAAGCTCAAGGCCCAGAACGTCCCCTACACGCTGTCCGCCGACGGCACCGCGATCATGGCGCCGGAGGACAAGCTCGCCCAGCTGCGGATGAGCATGGCCGGCGAGAAGCTGGGCGGCAAGATCGGCTATGAGGTGCTCGACGAGGAGCAGCCCTTCGGCGTCTCCGCCAGCCGCGCCAAGATGAACGAGACGCGCGCCGTCGAAGGCGAGCTCTCCAAGTCGATCCAGACGATCCAGAGCGTCACCGCCGCGCGCGTCCATATCGTGATGCCCGAGCGGGCGATGTTCGCCAATGAAAGCCGCAAGGCGACCGCCGCCGTCACCATCAAGACCAAGGGCCATATCGGTTCGGAGCAGGTTGCGGCGATCCGCTACCTCGTCTCCTCCTCGGTCCCCGAGCTTTCGCCCGACGCGGTCTCGGTCGTCGACCAGACCGGCGCGCTGCTCGCCCGCGCGGGCGATCCGGACACCGCCGCCGCCGGCGATGCCGATGAGCGCCAGCAGGCGGTCGAAGGCAAGCTTCGCGATGAGATCGAGGCGCTGCTCCAGCCGATCGTCGGCGAAGGCAAGGTCCGCGCCGAGGTGTCGGCCCAGATCGACCGTGATCAGACCCGCGAGGAATCGAACGTCTATGATCCGGACAAGCAGGTCGTCGCCCGCCAGGTGAGCGTCGAGACCGGCGACCAGAATAAGGAAACCGATGCCGGTCCGCAGACCGCCTCGGTCGCCAACCAGATGCCCGATGCCCAGGCCAACCCGGGTGCGCCGGGCAGCTCGCGCCAGTCGGCGAGCAACCAGACGTCGGAAGACACCACCTATTCGAACAGCTCGACCCGTACGGTTACGCTGCGCTCGCCGGGCAAGGTCACCCGTCTCACCGTCGCGGTGATGGTCGATGGGGGCCCGAAGGGCCTGCCGGCCGACCAGGTCCAGCGCCTGCAGCGCCTGGTGGAGAATGCCGTCGGCATCGATACCCAGCGCGGCGACAGCGTCGTCGTCGAGAGCATGCCCTTCTCGGCGGTGCCGGTGGACGATGCCAAGGAGAGCCTCTTCTCCAAGCTGCCGATGGACCGGATCTGGACCTTCCTGCAGCTCGCGCTGATCGCCGGCGTCGGCCTGCTCGCGCTGCGCATGCTCAAGCCCAAGCCCGAGCCGCTGCCGATCGAGCCGGAGATGCTGCCGCTGGAGGCGCAGCAGCAATCCGAAGAGATGCGCCTGCTCGCCGCGCGCGCGGCGGAAGGCGATCCCGAAGCGCTCGAACAGATGGAGCAGATAGCAGCCTCCGAGACCGCGCTGCTCGATCAGGAAATCGCCCTCGCCCAGGTGGATGGGCGGATCAAGCTCTCCGCCCTGAAGCGGATCGGCACGGCCATCGCGGCCAGCCCGCCCGAGGCCGCCTCGGTGATCCGCCAGTGGATGAACGCATAGGATTTTAGCAGATGACGATCGACCCCCACGACATCATCCCATCGGACGGCAGCGAGCCGCAGCCGTCTTCGATCCCCGACTTCGAGGATTTCGAACTGCCGGGCAGCACGCCCGAGCATCCCGTCGGTGCCGCCGGCCTGGAAGCCGTGCACGACGTGCCGGTCAAGGTGCAGGCCGTGCTCGGCCGCGCCCGCATGCCGATCGGGGATCTCCTCGCCCTCAGCTCGGGCACGGTGCTGGAACTCGATCGCCGGGTCGGCGAGCCGGTCGACATCTTCGTCAATGACCGGCTGATCGCCCGCGGCGAAGTCGTCCTGATCGATAACGCGCTGGGCGTGACGCTCACCGAAATCGTGCGGCCCGATCGCTGATGGCGAACCCGATCCGCATGCTCCTGATCGGCGCGCCCGGCAGCCAGACCCAGCTGCTGATG